>NZ_MBEM01000039.1:0-11876 GCF_001954045.1 Mycobacterium sp. SP-6446
GCGAGGATCGCCCAGTGCCACGGACTAAGACTGCCCACTTTGATTACCTCCAGACGTCCACCCGATGCTACCGCAGGAGCGAGAACTGCCGGTTTCCCCGCGCCGCGCCGGGCGGGTCCCGCACTGCTTCACCCCTGGGCCGCGACCTGATAGGACTCCAGCGCCGCCGCCGCGGAATCCTGTACCCGCTGCGCAAGCGACGCCGGCGCGAGCACCCGCACGGCCGAACCGAAGCCCAGCACCAGGCGCGTCATCCAGTCCTCGGAGGCGTACGTCATGACCGCCTCGCACGACCCGTCGGGCAACTCGCGCACGTCGCGCATCGGGTAGTACTCGAGCATCCAGGACGCCGAGGGCGCCACCCGCAGCGTGGCCGACGGCAGCGACGGATCGCCGTCGAACAGGGACGTGTCCGGCGGCGCGTGCAGCGCCGACTCCGGCGCGGCGGCCGGCTCGCCCAGTTCGGTGGCCTCCACGATCCGGTCGAAGCGGAACAGCCGGACCCCCTCCGCGTCCCGCGACCAGGCCTCCAGGTAGCTCTGGCCGCCGATCAGCAGCACCCGGATGGGGTCGACGATCCGGCTCGTCAAGGTGTCGTGCGACGCGGCGTAGTAGTCGATGGCCAGCGCGTGTTTATACTGCACCGCCGCGCGGACCGCGGCCGCGGCCCGGCTCTCGACCGGTGCCTGCTCATCGACCGCCGCCGCAATACCCGTGGCGTCGTGCCCGACGGCGCCCGCCGCTGCCTCGATCTTCGCGATGGCGCTGCGCGCGGCTTCGGGATCGACCACGCCCGGAATGTCGGCCAGCGCCCGCAGCGCCACCAGCAGGCCGGTGGCCTCGGGCGAGGTGAGCTTCAGCGGCCGGTCGATACCCGCCGAGAACGTCACCTCGATCTTGTCTCCGGAGAACTCGAAATCGATGAGATCACCCGGGTAGTAGCCGGGGAGACCACACATCCACAGCTGGTTGAGGTCCTCCTCGAGCTGCTTGGCGGACACCCCGAGGTCGGCGGCGGCCTTGGCGCGCGTGACCCGTGGGTTGGCCTGGAAATACGGCACCATGTTCAGCAGCCGGACCAGGCGGGTGGACACCGGGGTCATCAGGCCTCAACTCCCGCCTGGGCGCGCAACCGGTCCAGCACATCGTCGCGCAGCGACTGCGGCTCGAGCACGACGGCGTCGGCACCGTAGCCGGCGATGTCGCGCGCCAGCCGGTCGCCCCAGCCGATGTCGAATTCGAGCACCTCGCCGTCGCGGCCGCCCAGTTGGCGCTCACCGGTGGACCGTCCGGCCCGGCGCAGCGCGGTGGCCCGCCCGTCGGCGACCCACACCCGCGCCTGCCCGCCCGTCGGCGTTTCGGCGACGATCCGGGCCACGATCTTGCGCAGGTCGACGTCGTCGGGCACGGTGACCGCGCCGGCGGGACCGATCGGAACGACCTCCGCGCCGATGCGCGAAAGCCGGAAGGTGCGGGTGGCGTCGCGGTCGCGGTCGTGGCCCACGAGATACCAGCGGCCCTTCTCGGTGACCACGCCCCACGGCTCGACGGTGCGCGTGGTGAACGGCTCGGCCCGCGACGGCCGGTGCGGAAACTGCACCGCCTGGCGAGAATCGATGGCCGACAACAGGATTCCGAGGACATCCTCCGACCCGCGCAGGCCCGGCACCCCGGGCGGGGAGGCGATGGCCACCGGCGCTCCTTCGTCCGAGGGGTCGACGTCCACGCCGGCGGCGCGCAGCTTCAGCAGCGCGCCCTGGGTCGCGGTGATCAGCTCGGGCGACTCCCACAGCTGGGTGGCAACGGCCACCGCGGCCGCCTCGTCCGACGTGAGCTCGACGGGCGGCAGCGCGTAGGCGTCGCGGTTGATCCGATAGCCCTCGGTGGGGTCCAGCGCCGAAACCCTGCCGACTTCGAGGGGGATGCCGAGGTCGCGCAACTCGTTCTTGTCGCGCTCGAACATCCGCGAGAACGCCTCCGCGCTGGGGCTATCCGAGTAGCCCGCCACGCTGGAGCGGATCTTGTCGGCGGTGACGTAGCCCCGGGTGGACAGCAAGGCGATGACGAGGTTTACCAACCGTTCGACTTTCGAGGTCGCCATTTGCACCAGCCTAAAGGGGTTGGTTGCCCAGCGTTTCCGCGCCTACATGCTGGCGATCAGCCGCTTGACCCGCTCGTCGACGGCGCGGAACGGGTCTTTGCACAGCACGGTGCGCTGGGCCTGGTCGTTCAGTTTGAGGTGTACCCAGTCGACGGTGAAGTCGCGGCCCGCGGCCTGCGCGGCGCTGATGAATTCGCCGCGCAGCCGCGCGCGGGTGGTCTGCGGCGGCTGGTCGACGGCTTCCGCGATGTCCTCGTCGGTGGTGACGCGCGCGGCCAGGCCCTTGCGCTGCAGCAGGTCGAAGACGCCGCGGCCCCGCTTTATGTCGTGGTAGGCCAGATCCAGCTGGGCGATCTTCGGGTCGGACAGCTCCATGTCGTAGCGGTCCTGGTAGCGCTGGAACAGCTTGCGCTTGATGACCCAGTCGATCTCGGTGTCCACCTTCGCGAAGTCCTGGCTCTCGACGGCGTCGAGCTGGCGGCCCCACAGGTCGACGACCTGTTCGATCTGGGCGTTGGGTTCGCGGACCTGCAGATGCTCGACGGCGCGGCTGTAGTACTCCCGCTGGATGTCCAGCGCGCTGGCCTGACGCCCGCCCGCTAGCCGCACCGGCCGGCGGCCGGTGATGTCGTGGCTGACCTCGCGGATGGCGCGGATCGGGTTGTCCAGCGAGAAATCGCGGAACGGGACACCGGCTTCGATCATCTCCAGCACCAGCGCCGCGGTGCCGACCTTGAGCATGGTGGTGGTCTCGCACATGTTGGAGTCGCCGACGATGACGTGCAGCCGACGGTACTTCTCGGCGTCGGCGTGCGGCTCGTCGCGGGTGTTGATGATCGGGCGGCTGCGGGTGGTGGCCGACGAGACGCCCTCCCAGATGTGCTCGGCGCGCTGGCTCAAGCAGAACGTTGCGGCCTTAGGGGTCTGCAGCACCTTGCCCGCCCCGCAGATGAGCTGGCGGGTGACCAGGAAGGGCAGCAGCACGTCGGAGATCCGGGAGAACTCGCCGGCCCGCACGATCAGGTAGTTCTCGTGGCAGCCGTAGGAGTTGCCCGCCGAATCGGTGTTGTTCTTGAACAGGTAGATGTCGCCGCCGATGCCCTCATCGGCGAGCCGCTGCTCGGCGTCGACCAGCAGGTCTTCCAGCACCCATTCGCCCGCCCGGTCGTGCGTGACCAGCTGGACCAGGCTGTCGCATTCGGCGGTGGCGTACTCGGGATGGCTGCCGACATCGAGGTATAGGCGCGCGCCGTTGCGCAGGAAAACGTTCGAGCTGCGGCCCCAGGACACGACGCGGCGGAACAAATAACGGGCGACCTCGTCCGGGCTCAGCCGCCGGTGGCCGTGGAACGTGCAGGTGACACCGAACTCGGTCTCGATGCCCATAATTCGACGCTGCACACAATTGAGGGTACTGGTTCTCAGACCGCGACCGTGAGCATGCCGCGCCCACGGATGTTATCGGGCGTCAGTCGTCGGATTCGTCGTCGGATTTCGAGTCGGATTTCGAGTCGGATTTCGTGCCCTTCGAACCGGTCTGGTCGAGCAGGCGTTCCAGGGTGGAGCGCCCAAGGCGGCGAAATGCGCGACGCGGCCGGTTGGCGTCCAGGATGGCGGCCTCCAGGCTGGCCACTTCGAGGGTGGCCTGATCGCCGTTCGAGCCGTCGGGGCTGCCGGCCCGCAGCGCGTCCACCGCGATGTGCAAAGCGTCGTGCAGATCGGCGTTCTCAGCGTAGGACTCCTTGAGCGCGTTGGCGATCGGCTCGGTGGTGCCGCCCATCACGACGAAATGCGGCTCGTCGGCGATCGACCCGTCGTAGGTAATCCGATACAGCTCAGGTGGTTTCGTCTCGCCGTAGTGCGCGACCTCGGCGACGCACAACTCGACCTCATACGGCTTGGCCTGCTCGGTGAAGATCGTGCCCAGCGTCTGCGCGTAGACGTTGGCCAGCTGCCGGCCGGTGACGTCACGGCGGTCGTAGGCGTAGCCCCGGGTGTCCGCGAACTGAATCCCGCCGCGGCGCAGGTTGTCGAACTCGTTGAACTTGCCCGCGGCCGCAAAGCCGACGCGGTCGTAAAGCTCGCTGATCTTCTGCAGGGACCGCGACGGGTTCTCCGCGACGAAGAGCACACCGTCCGAGTAGGCAAGCGCCACCACGCTTTTGCCCCGCGCGATGCCCTTGCGCGCGAGCTCGCTGCGCTCGCGCATCGCCTGCTCGGGAGAAATAAAGTACGGGAAACTCACTTGTCACCCCGCGGCTCGGCGTCGGGACCGAAAGTGTCAGCGCGCGAACGGCTTTCGATGACTTCCCGAGCCAGCTCGGAGATGCGGCTCTCGGGGACGTCGACCGCCCCGTCGGCGCCGATGGTGACCGCCGTCGGATAGATGCCGCGGACCAGGTCCGGGCCGCCGGTGGCCGAATCGTCGTCGGCGGCGTCGTAGAGCGCCTCGATGGCGACCCGCAACCCCGAATCGGCATCGGTGACCTGCGAATACAGCTTCTTCATCGAAGACTTGGCGAAGATCGACCCCGACCCCACCGACTGATACCCCTCTTCTTCGATGTTCCAGCCGCCGGCGGCGTCGAAAGTGACGATGCGGCCGGCGCTTTCCGGATCGGCGGCGTGGATGTCGTAGCCCACCAGCAGCGGCAGGGCCACCAGCCCCTGCATGGCAGCCGCGAGGTTGCCGCGCACCATGATCGCCAGCCGGTTGACCTTGCCGGCAAAGGTGAGCGGCACCCCTTCGAGTTTCTCGTAGTGCTCGAGTTCCACCGCGTAAAGGCGGGCGAACTCGACGGCGATCGCGGCAACGCCGGCGATGCCGGTGGCGGTGTAGTCGTCGGTGATGTACACCTTCCGCACGTCGCGACCGGAGATCATGTTGCCCTGCGTGGAGCGCCGGTCGCCGGCGATCAGAACACCCCCGGGGTATTTCAGCGCGACGATTGTGGTGCCATGCGCAAATTGCCCACCGGGTTGACTGCTCCCGGATGAACCGCCCCCTGACTGACCGGTTCCCGATTGACCCCCGCCGAGGACCGCAGGTAGCAGTTCGGGCGCCTGGCGGCGCAACAGATCAGCGAACGAGGATTGGTTTATCCCTGAGGTTCCGGAAAATGCCGAGTTGATGGGCAGACGATCAGAGAACGGCCAGGTCACTGTCCGCCCTTTTGGACGTACGCACGGACGAAGTCCTCCGCGTTCTCCTCAAGGACGTCGTCAATCTCGTCGAGCAGATCGTCGGTCTCCTCGGCTAGCTTCTCGCGGCGCTCTTGGCCCGCGGCTGTGGTACCGGTGACGTCATCGTCGTCACCGCCGCCACCGCCACGCTTGGTCTGCTCCTGCGCCATCGCCGCCTCCTGCTAGGTCTGGGCCTGTTTCTCTACAGTACCGGTCAACGCCGACGTTTCCCCCTTTAACGGGCCTAGCTGGTGAGTTGTTCCACCAGTTCGGCCGCGCTGTCCACAGAGTCCAATAGCGCCCCGACGTGTGCCTTGCTGCCCCGCAGCGGCTCCAGCGTCGGGATGCGCACCAGCGAATCGCCGCCCAGGTCGAAGATCACCGAGTCCCAACTGGCCGCGGCGATATCGGCGCCGAACCTGCGCAGGCATTCGCCGCGGAAGTACGCGCGGGTGTCCGTGGGCGGGTTGTCGACCGCGTCGAGGACCTGGTGTTCGTTGACCAGACGCTTCATGGAGCCCCGCGCCACCAGCCGGTTGTAGAGACCCTTGTCCAGGCGGACGTCGGAATATTGCAGGTCGACGAGGTGCAGCCGGGGCGCCGACCAGCTCAGGTTCTCTCGCTGGCGGAAACCCTCGAGGAGCCGCAGCTTGGCCGGCCAGTCCAGCAGCTCGGCGCAGTCCATCGGGTCGCGCTCGAGCTGATCGAGCACGTGCGCCCACGTCTCGACGATGTCGGCCGCGCGCGCGTCGGGGTCGCGGCTGTCGACCAGCTTGGCCACCCGATCGAGGTAGATGCGTTGCAGCGCAAGGCCGGTCAGCTCGCGCCCGTCAACCAGGGCCACCGCGGCGCGCAGCGACGGGTCGCGGCTGATCGCATGGACGGCGTGCACCGGCCGGGCCAACGCCAGGTCGGTCAGGTCGATCCCGTGTTCGGGGCCCTCTTCGATCAGGTCGAGCACCAGCGCCGTGGTGCCCAGTTTCAGGTAGGTCGACGTCTCGGCGAGGTTGGCGTCGCCGATGATCACGTGCAGCCTGCGATACCGATCGGCGTCGGCGTGCGGTTCGTCGCGGGTGTTGATGATGCCGCGTTTGAGCGTGGTCTCCAGCCCGACTTCGACCTCGATGTAGTCGGAGCGCTGCGACAGCTGGAACCCGGGCTCGTCGCCGGAGGGTCCGATGCCGACGCGGCCGGATCCGGTGATGACCTGCCGCGACACCAGGAACGGGGTGAGCCCGGCGATGATGGCCGAGAACGGCGTCTGCCGGGACATCAGGTAGTTCTCGTGCGACCCGTAGGACGCGCCCTTGCCGTCGACGTTGTTCTTGTAGAGCTGCAGTTTCGCCGCTCCGGGCACGCTCGCGACGTGCCGGGCAGCGGCCTCCATCACCCGCTCGCCCGCCTTGTCCCAGATCACCGCGTCCAGCGGGTCGGTGCACTCCGGCGCGGAGTACTCCGGATGGGCGTGGTCGACGTAGAGCCGCGCCCCGTTGGTCAGGATCATGTTGGCCGCACCGACCTCGTCGGCGTCGACCACGGGCGGCGGCCCGGCCGACCGGCTCAGGTCGAAGCCACGGGCGTCACGCAGCGGCGATTCCACCTCGTAGTCCCAGCGGGTGCGTTTGGCGCGCTGGATACCTGCGGCGGCGGCATAGGCCAACACCGCCTGCGTCGAGGTCAGGATCGGGTTGGCGGTCGGGTCCGACGGCGACGAAATGCCGTACTCAACCTCCGTCCCGATAATCCGTTGCATTACTTCAAGATAGGCCCGGCGACGACGCGGCCCCCGAAGCGGGGGTGAGCCGGGCGCATTGCGGGTCACATGCCGGTCACATTCCCGGGCGCATTGCCGGTCATATTGCCGGGCTCCGAATTGAGCCTGGCAACAGCCTCCGCGCGGGCCGTTTCGACACTAGGGTGAGCCGGCATGGACCTCTCGCTGGGCCACGATTCGGGCAGTCGAACCGGCAGCCGGGAGACGGCGGGCTCCGCGGCCGAAAGCTGGTTCTTGGAGCGCGGGCTGCCCTCGGTGCTCACCAGGCGAGCGCGGTGGCGACGGCTCTGGCCTCGGTCGGCCCCCATGCTGGCCGCCTACGCGACGTTGCAGGCCTGCGTCCTGCCGGTCTACTTGATCACCGGCGGCCACGATGTCGAGATCACCGGGGAGCCGACAACTTCCGAATGGATCGTGCTCGCCATCATCGGGCTGGCGCTTCCGCTGATGGCCATCGTCGGCTGGGTGGTGTCTCGGTCACGCAGCGGCCGGACCCGCGCGGGCGTCGCGACCTTCGCGGTCGCCGTCGTGGTGTGCGTCGCGACGATCGTGGACGGCCCCTCTCAGCTGGTGCAGGAAGCCGTCGTCGTGGCCGCGGTGCTGATCCTGACCGGTGCCGGCGCGGGTTCGGTGGTGGGCTGGGCGGTGCGGATGATGCTGTCGCACCTTGCCACCGTCGGCGCCTTGGCCGTGCGGGCCCTGCCGGTGGTGCTGCTGACCGCGTTGGTGTTCTTCAATACCTACGTCTGGTTGATGGCCGCAACGATCAGCGGTAAGCGGCTGGTGCTGGCGATGGCGTTTCTGGTGTCGATCGCCGCGGCCTTCGTCGTGTCGGCCACCCTCGAACGAGTGCGGCCGATGCTGCGCTCGACGACGGTCCGGCCCAACGACACCAAGCCCAACGACACGGGGCCCAACGACACCGGGCCCGACGACACCGAGAAGCTCGCCGGCACGCCCTTCGCGACGATGCTCGATACGCATGACTGCGCCCCGCTGAAAAGGTCCGAACGCGCCAATGTCGTGTTCGTGCTCGCCGCCTCGCAGTTGGCGCAGATCCTGGTGGTGGCGGTGGTCACCACCGTCATCTACTTCATCCTGGGACTGATCATCCTCAGCCCGGAGCTACTCAACGAGTGGACCCACACCTACAAGAGCACTTCGACGGTGTTGGGATTGACGGTCCAGGTGCCGGATTCGCTGATCCACATGACGCTTTTTCTCGGCGCGCTGACGTTCATGTACATCAGCGCCCGCGCGGCCGGCGACGCCGAGTACCGCTCGACATTCCTCGACCCGCTGATCGACGACCTGCGCACCACACTGATCGCGCGCAACCGCTACCGCGGCGCCGTCGCGTTGACCGCGTGTGCTGTTGACGGGCGCGCTGTTGACGGCGCTCACGCCAATGATTAATTTCGCCTGATGGCCGAGGATCTGTCCGGAAAACGTTACGGCGAGGTGCTTCTCGTGCAGGTCGGTGAATCCGGCCCGCAGGCCACCGTCTACAACAGCTTCCCGCTCAACGATTGTCCGGCCGAGCTGTGGTCCAAGCTCGACGCGCAGGCCATCGCCGCCGAAAACGGCGCGGCCGCAGCCCTGCTCAACGGTCCGCGCTACTGGCTGATGAACGCCATCGAAAAGGAGCCGCAGGGCCCGCAGGAGCGAAAGACCTTCGGCGGAATCGAAATGATCAAGCAGGCCACCGTCGCAATGTCGTCGATGAACCCCGCGCCCTACAGCGCCAACGAGGTGAGCCGCAATACGGTCTTCGTCTTCGACGCCGGTGCAGAGGTCTACGAACTCGTCGACCCCGACGGGCGGCGCTGGGTCATGCAGACGTGGAGCCAGGTCGTCGACCCCAACCTGTCGAGGGCCGACCTGCCCGGCCTGGCCGGCCGCCTGAACCTGCCCGACGGGTGGCGCTACGAGCCGCGCGTGCTCACCGAAACGCTGCGGGTGGACACCAGGACTCGTCCCGCCCAGGTCACGCAGGACGACCTCACCAACAGCTACTCGCTCGAGTTCGACTGACCCGGTAGCGGTTAGCGCTACAGGTACTGGCCCAGGTTCGACTCGGTGTCGATCGCGCGCGACGCGCTCGACGACTTGCCGGTGACCAGGGTGCGGATGTACACGATCCGCTCGCCCTTCTTGCCCGAGATCCGCGCCCAGTCATCGGGATTGGTGGTGTTGGGCAGGTCCTCGTTCTCGGCGAACTCGTCGACGATCGAATCGAGCAGATGCTGAATGCGCAGACCCGGTTGCCCGGTCTCCAGGACCGACTTGATGGCGTTCTTCTTCGCCCGGTCGACGACGTTCTGGATCATCGCCCCGGAGTTGAAGTCCTTGAAGTACATGACTTCCTTGTCACCGTTGGCGTAGGTGACCTCCAGGAACCGGTTGTCGTCGATCTCGGCATACATCCGGTCGACGACCTTCTCGATCATCGCCTTGATGCAGGCCGTACGGTCACCGCCGAACTCGGCGAGGTCGTCGGCGTGCACCGGCAGGGCCTCGGTCAAGTACTTCGAGTAGATGTCTTGTGCCGCTTCGGCATCGGGCCGCTCGATCTTGATCTTCACGTCCAGGCGGCCAGGCCGCAGGATCGCGGGATCGATCATGTCTTCGCGGTTGGATGCACCGATCACGATGACGTTCTCGAGTCCCTCGACGCCGTCGATCTCGCTGAGCAGCTGCGGCACCACCGTGGTCTCGACGTCCGACGAGACGCCGGTGCCGCGGGTCCGGAAGATCGAGTCCATCTCGTCGAAGAACACGATCACAGGCGTTCCTTCCGACGCCTTCTCCCGGGCCCGCTGGAAGATCAGCCGGATGTGCCGCTCGGTCTCACCGACGAACTTGTTCAGCAGCTCGGGGCCCTTGATGTTCAGGAAGTACGACTTCGCCTCGCGGGAGTCGTCGCCGCGCACCTCGGCCATCTTCTTGGCCAAGGAGTTGGCGACCGCCTTGGCGATCAGCGTCTTGCCGCAGCCAGGGGGCCCGTAAAGCAGCACACCCTTCGGCGGGCGCAGCGCGTACTCGCGGTAGAGCTCCTTGTGCAGGAACGGCAGCTCGACGGCGTCGCGGATCTGCTCGATCTGGCGGGTAAGACCGCCGATGTCTTGGTAGCTGACGTCGGGCACCTCTTCCAGCACCAGGTCTTCGACCTCGGCCTTGGGGATGCGTTCGAAGGCGTAGCCGGCCTTGGTGTCGACCAGCAGCGAGTCGCCGGGGCGCAGCTTGCGGGGCTTGGTGTCGTCGTTGAGAGCGTCGGGAACGCCGTCGGGCAGGTCCTCGGCGACCAGCGGCTCGGCCAGCCAGACGATGCGTTCCTCGTCGGCGTGTCCGACGACGAGCGCGCGGTGGCCGTCGGCGAGCACCTCACGCAGAGTGGAGATCTCGCCGACCGATTCGAACGTGCCGGCCTCGACGACGGTCAAGGCCTCGTTGAGCCGGACGGTCTGGCCCTTGCGCAGCAATGTGGCGTCAATGTTCGGCGAGCATGTCAGGCGCATCTTGCGGCCCGAGGTGAACACGTCGACGGTGTCGTCGTCGTGCGCGGCGAGGAGAACGCCGTAGCCGCTGGGCGGCTGCCCGAGCCGGTCGACTTCCTCGCGCAGTGCGAGCAGTTGTTGGCGGGCCTCTTTAAGAGTTTCCATTAATTTGGAATTGCGTGCGGCCAACGAGTCGATGCGGGCTTCGAGCTGATGCACGTCGCGGGCCGAGCGGGCGGCGCCGTGCGGCCCCACCGCGTGGTCCAGTTGCTCGCGCAGCATCGCTGCCTCACGGCGTAACTGTTCCAATTCGGCAGCATCGTCGCTGGACATGTCGGTTTCGCTAGCTGTGCCGAATGCTTCAGAACGCTCTGAGTCACCCATGTTGCGCTCCTTTCCCGCCCCGAATAACGCGGTGGATACATCAACGCTACCGGCGATTGCCGCCAGATGTGCGGAGTCAAATGCCGTCAAAATTCGCGTCATTGCTCCCGCTGGTAACCTCAGCGTCGATTCGGGACCACCGAAAGGACACCTGTGATCCCAAAAGCCCTCGCCACAGGCGTGGCGGCCGTCGCGGACGTCGCCGCGGCGACGGCAGGTGTGACTTGCATTGCACCCGTTGGCCCGGGATGTGCCGCCACCCCGCTCCAAGAATCAGGCGTGCGCTAATAGCACGCGACTGAGTCGACCGGATGCACCGAAACCTGCCCGTTGCGTTAAGTGCCGCCACCGCCCTGGCGGTCATCGGGCTCTCGGGATGCTCGCACAAGGAACCCAAGGTTGCGTCGTCGAGTCCGTCGGCGCCGGTGCCCGCCGCGTCGAGTCCGCTGATCGTGGCTCCGCCGACCGCGCCGCTGCCCCCGCCCGAAGCGCTTACCGAGGTGCTGAACCGGCTCGCCGACCCGAACGTTCCGGGCATCAACAAGGTGAGCCTTGTCGAGGGGGCAACCCCCGAGAGTGCGGCCACCCTGGACAAGTTCACCAACGCGCTGCGGGATAACGGCTACCTGCCGATGACCTTCGCGGCGAACAACCTCGCGTGGTCCGACAAGAATCCCTCCGACGTGATGGCGACGGTCAGCATCAACACCCCGCGGGCGAACAACGGCAAGTTCACCTTCCCAATGGAGTTCACCCCCTTCCAGGGCGGCTGGCAGCTATCCAGACGCACCGCGGAAATGCTGCTGGCCCTGGGCAACTCGCCGTCTGACACCGCGCCGCCCCCTGGCCCCCCGCCACCGCCCGCACGGATCTTGGCCTGAATTTCTTTGGGGCTCAGCATGTTGGTGACGTCGATCTCGAGGTGCGGTTGCTCCGG
>NZ_MBEM01000040.1:0-838 GCF_001954045.1 Mycobacterium sp. SP-6446
ACCCATAGCGCGCGTATGGATCTGGCGTTTTCGTTGGGGGAGCGTTTCACCGAGGCCGGTGAGCCCGCCGGAATCGGCGGGGCGGTGGAATTTCGCACCGACGTATTCGACCCGGAAAGCATCCAGGCGCTGATCAACCGCTTCGAGCGGGTGTTGATGGCGATGACGGCCGATGCGGGGCGGACGTTGTCCTCGCTGGATCTGCTCGACCAGTCCGAACATGCCCGCTTGGATCAGATCGGTCACCGGGCGGTGTTGACCCGGCCGGTGAGCAGGCCGGTGTCGGTTCCGGAGTTGTTTGCCCAGCGGGTGGCCCGCACCCCGGATGCGGTGGCCCTGGTGTGTCGCGATGTTTCGTGGACTTACCGCCAACTCGATGAGGCGGCTAATCGGTTGGCGCATTTGTTGGTTGGCCGGGGCGTGGGTGCTGGGTGTGTGGTGGGGGTGTTGATGGAGCGCTCTCCACACGCTATCGCCGCGATCACCGCTGTGTTGAAAGCCGGGGCTGCGTATCTGCCCATCGACCCTGAACATCCGCGGGAGCGCATCGAGTTCATGCTCACCGATGCCGCGCCGGTGGCGGTGTTGAGCACCGCGGATCTGGCTGGGCGCCTCGACGGGTTGGGCGTGGCGGTCATCGACATCACCGACCCCGGGGTGCAGGGCCAGTCGAGCACCCCTTTACCAGCGCCGGGCCCCGAGGATATCGCCCATCTGATTTACACCTCGGGCACCACCGGGGTGCCCAAGGGCGTGGCGGCCACCCACCGCAACATCACCCAGCTGCTGGCGTCGTTGGATGCTGATCTGCTGGCCGAGTCGAAACAGGTGTGGGCGC
>NZ_MBEM01000041.1:0-15767 GCF_001954045.1 Mycobacterium sp. SP-6446
GACGATGTTCTTGGTCACGATGATCTGGGTGCCGTGCGACTGGCGGACCGAGTCCACATAGACGTCGCAGTACAGCTTGTCGCCGTCGACGATCGGCTTCTTGTATTTCAGCACCTGGTCGACCTGGACGATCTGCGCGTCCTCGACCGCGATGTTCGCGTAGTTGAAGAACGCGTTTTGGGCCTTGTAGCCGAACACAGAGATGAAGGTCAGCGGGGCCAGCAAACCGTGATAACCCAGCTCGGCGGCCGCTTTCTCCTCGAAGAAGGGCGCGTCGTCATTCTGGACGGCTACCGCGTACTCGCGGATCTTCTCCCGCTCCACCTCGTAATGGTCGGGATAGCGGTAATGCATCCCGACGATGTTGGTCTTTAACGGCACGGCTCTCGAATCTACCTAGTCAGTCTCAATAAACGGTCGCCGGTTCGCGCTAGCGGGTCTCGCGGTGCGCCTGATGCTTGCCACAGTTCGGGCAGAACTTCTTCAGCTCCATCCGGTCGGGGTCGTTGCGGCGATTCTTCTTGGTGATGTAGTTACGGTGCTTGCACACCTCGCACGCCAGGGTGATCTTCGGCCGGACGTCGGTACTGGAAGCCATGACGGTTCTCTCTCAAATCTCTCAAAGTGCGTTGTTGTGTTGTAGCGATGGCCGGACTCGAACCGGCGACCTAACGATTATGAGTCGTTCGCTCTAACCGACTGAGCTACATCGCCTTGTCCACCCTGGGTCGGGGCCGCCACGCCTGCTCGGCATCCGCCGAGCCCCCTAACGGAATCGAACCGTTGACCTTTTCCTTACCATGGAAACGCTCTACCGACTGAGCTAAGGGGGCCGTTCGCCCGAAGCGACCAGTCGTCCCGCGGGCCTAAAAGAGGGTACAGCCTGGCTCGCAACGGCACCAAACCACAGGCGCGGGCCTGGAGTTGCCGGGGGCAAGGTCTAACCGGTGTCGCTCCTGCGGCGGGGTTCCCAGGCGCTGAGGTCGCTGAACTCGTCGTAGTCGCCCTCGCGCTGATCTTTGTGAGCGGCATCCGTTTCGCCGAGCAAGGTCCGCAGCGCGAGATGGATGGCCTCGCGCGCGTCGGCCAAGTGGTATCGGCGTATCACTTCCTGGACAAGCTCGAAGTCCACGTCGATCTCGAACTTCTTCAGCATGGGCTAACGATACCCAGTACGGACCGGTTGAAGCGGCTGCTGGCGGGCGCGCCGGAAAGCGCACGGCGGCGGGTCATAGTCTGGTGAGGTGTCAGATTCGTCCGAGGACCGGCTGTACTTCCGTCAACTGCTTTCCGGTCGCGATTTCGCCGCCGGCGACATGTTTGCGACACAAATGCGCAATTTCGCCTATCTGATCGGCGACCGGCGGACCGGAGATTGTGTGGTGGTCGACCCGGCATACGCCGCGGGCGACCTGCTCGACGCGCTGGAGGCCGATGACATGCACTTGTCCGGGGTGCTGGTGACCCACCATCACCCCGACCATGTGGGCGGAAACATGATGGGCTTCGAGCTCAAGGGACTGGCCGAGCTGCTGGAGCGAGCCAGCGTGCCGGTGCACGTGAATACCCATGAGGCACTTTGGGTTTCGCGGGTTACCGGGATCGGGCTGGGCGACCTCACCACCCACGAGCACCGCGACAAGATCAGCATCGGCGACATCGAAATCGAGCTGTTGCACACGCCGGGTCACACGCCCGGCAGCCAGTGCTTCCTGTTGGACGGCCGACTGGTCGCGGGTGACACGCTGTTCCTCGACGGCTGCGGGCGCACCGACTTTCCGGGCGGCGACTCCGACGAGATGTATCGCAGCCTGCAGCAGCTCGCGGCGCTTCCCGGCGATCCGACGGTGTTTCCGGGGCACTGGTATTCCACGGATCCCAGTGCCTCGTTGTCGGAGGTCAAGCGGTCCAACTACGTGTACCGGCCCGCCAACCTCGATCAGTGGCGAATGTTGATGGGCGGCTGAAAAACTCAGCGGCCTCAGGAATGCGGCGATATTCGCCCGGCACCTCTACTATCAGTCCAGCGAAATTCGTGCGATGACAGATAAGCGGAGGGCCGTTTCAATGGGGTGGATCCAGGACAGCTGGCACGGGGTCACCGATGTCGGGTCCAGCACCTGGCTGGCGTGGGCGGCCTGGGCGGCCATCGCGCTCGGCGTCGTCGCGCTGGTGTTCGCAAACCGGCAGATCAACCGCAGCCGCCGGTTGGCGTCGGAGCAGACCCGACCCCACGTCGCCATGCTCATGGAACCGCACGCCGCGGACTGGCACGTGATCGAGCTCGTGGTCCGGAATTTCGGCCAGACCGCGGCGTATGACATCCGCTTTTCATTTCCAAATCCCCCGACCGTGGCCGAATACGAAAATGCGTCGGACGGCTACGCCGATGTCGTCCCACTGCAGCTTCCCCGCGAGCTGCCGGTACTAGCGCCCGGCCAGGAATGGCGAATGGTGTGGGATTCCGCGCTCGACCGCGGCGAAATTGGAAGCGGTATCGAGTCGCGCTTTACCGGCAAGGTGATCTACTACGACCGCCCCGATGCGCCGCGCGGATGGCGGTTCTGGCAGCGCGAACGCCGCCCGCTGGAGACCAGCGTGGTGCTGGACTGGGAGGCCCTGCCACCCGTTCAGCGCATCGAGTTGATGACGACGCACGACCTGGCGAAGCGGGAAAAGCAGAAGCTGGAACTGCTGCGCGGGCTGCTCACCTACTTCCACTACGCGAGCAAGGAAACGCGTCCCGACGTGTTCCGCAGCGAGATCGAACGAATCAACGGCGCGGTGCAGGAAACCCAGGACCGGTGGCGCACCCGGCAGCTCGACGAACCCACTGATGTCAGCCTGCGCTGGGGTAACGCCGAAAACGAACTGGGCAAGCATCGCGGCCAGCACGTGTGACGGCGGGCCGGCTGCGGGAATCGATCTGATTCAATCGACTGCGCGTCCGTATCAAAGGAGTGAGCCATGAGCGGCCCGGTCACCTACAGCCGTAACGAGTCCATCGCGGTCATCCGCATGGACGACGGCAAAGTCAACGCGCTGGGCCCGACCATGCAGCAGGCCCTCAACGACGCCATCGACCAGGCCGACAGTGACGATGTGGGCGCGGTGGTGATCGCCGGCAACGAGAGGGTGTTCAGCGGCGGATTCGACCTGAAGATTCTGACCTCGGGTGAGGTGCAGCCGGCGATCGACATGCTCAGGGGCGGCTTCGAGCTGGCGCATCGACTGTTGTCCTACCCGAAGCCGGTGGTAATGGCTTGCACCGGCCACGCCATCGCGATGGGGGCGTTCCTGTTGTCGTCCGGCGATCACCGGGTGGCCGCGCATGCGTACAACATTCAGGCCAACGAGGTCGCTATCGGGATGATCATCCCGTATGCCGCTCTGGAGATCATGAAGCTGCGCCTGACGCGTTCGGCGTACCAGCAAGCAACCGGCCTGGCCAAGACGTTCTTCGGCGAGACCGCCCTCGCGGCGGGCTTTGTCGACGAGATCGTCCTGCCCGAGATGGTGCTCAGCCGCGCCGAAGAAGCCGCGCAGGAATTCGCTGGCCTGCACCAGCACGCGCACGCCGCGACCAAGTTGCGCGCCCGCGCCGACGCGCTGGCGGCCATCCGCGCCGGAATCGACGGGATAGAGGCCGAGTTCGGCGTGTAGTTCGGCGTCCGACCGTCCGCCGCAGCGGTTTTGAACAGTCACCCCCGGGTACGCCTCACGGGTGGTGGCAACCGACCGAATCGCACACCCGTGGGGCAGGCGGACGCCGTACGAGCCGGGCCAGCCGTGGCCTTTGCGCGTCGACGATTACCTGGCGGGTGACATCAGCCCCGAGTCGGTGGACCAGTGGGTGCAATCGGCGGCGGTGCTGCACTCCAACGGCGACGGACTCGACATCGCCGTCAAGGACGGGCGCATCGTCGGCGTCCGGGGGCGTCCGATAGACCGCGTCAACCGTGGACGGCTGGATCCCAAGGACCTATTCGGCTGGCAGGCCAACGCATCCCGAGACCGACTCACCACTCCCCTGATTCGCACCGACGGCGAACTGCGGCCCTGTGAGTGGGACACCGCCATGGACCGGATCGTGGCGCGCACCCGACAGTTGCTCGACGCGCAAGGCCCCGGGTCGATCGGCTTCTACACCTCCGGACAACTCTTCTTGGAGGAGTACTACACCCAGGGTGTGATTGCTCACGGCGCGATCGGCACCAACCACGTCGACGGCAATACGCGGCTGTGCACGGCGACAGCCGCTGAAGCGCTGAAGGAATCGTTCGGCAGCGACGGACAGCCCGGCTCCTACACCGACGTCGATCACGCCGACGTCATTGCGCTGTTCGGACACAACGTCGCCGAAACGCAGACGGTGCTGTGGGCGCGAATGCTCGACCGGCTCGCGGGCGCCGCGCCGCCGGCCATCGTGTGCGTGGACCCGCGGCGTACGCCGGTGGCGAGCAAGGCCACCGTCCACCTGGCGCCGCTGCCGGGAACGAACGTGGCACTGATGAACGGCCTGCTGCACGAGATCATCGCCCACGACTGGCTCGACCACGACTACATCCGCACGCACACAGTGGGTTTCGACGAGTTGCGGCAGCGGGTCTCAGATTTCGGTCCGGAGCGGGCCGCCGCGATTTGCGACGTCGAGGCCGAAGACATCCGGCACGCGGCGCGCCTTCTGGGCACAGCCGAACGATTGTTGTCCACTGTGTTGCAGGGCTTCTACCAATCCCATCAGGCCACGGCGGCCGCCGTGCAAGTCAACAACATTCACTTGGCGCGGGGCATGCTGGGCAAGCCGGGATGCGGCGTGCTGCAGATGAATGGGCAGCCGACAGCGCAAAACACTCGCGAATGCGGAGCCGACGGAGACCTGGCCGGGTTCCGCAATTGGGCCAACGACGACCACGTCGCCGACCTCGCCGAGTTGTGGAACCTTGAGGTGCAACAGATCCCGCACTACGCGCCGCCGACGCATGCGATGCAGATGTTCCGCTACGCCGAGGAAGGGACGCTGCGCATGCTGTGGGTCACGGCGACCAATCCCGCGGTGTCGCTGCCGGAGCTGGCGCGCGTGCGGACGATCCTGGCCCAGCAGCGGTTGTTCCTGATAGTCCAGGACATCTTCCTCACGGAGACGGCCGACCTCGCCGATGTCGTGCTGCCCGCCGCCGCGTGGGGCGAAAAGACCGGCACCTTCACCAACGCCGACCGCACCGTGCACCTCTCCGAAAAGGCCGTGGAGCCACCGGGTTCGGCGCGCAGCGACCTCGACATCTTCCTCGACTATGCACGGCGAATGGACTTCCGCGACAAGGACGGCCGACCGCTTCCGGCGTGGACGGATGCCGAGTCGGCGTTCGAGGCCTGGAAGAAATGCAGCGCCGGCCGGCCCTGCGATTACACCGGCCTGACGTATGCGAAGCTACGCGGCGGCAGTGGAATCCAATGGCCCTGCAACGCTGACCATCCCGACGGCACCGAGCGGCTGTATGCCGACGGGAAGTTCTGGGCCACGCCGGACTACTGCGAAGCGTACGGCAAGGATCTGATCACCGGCGCGCCGCTGGAGCCCACCGAATACCGGGCGATGAACCCGGACGGCAAAGCCATAATCAAAGCCGCACAATATATTCCAGCGCACGAGCGGCCGACGTCGAACTATCCGTTCGCGTTGATCACCGGCCGCACCCTGTATCACTTCCACACCCGCACCAAAACCGCCCGGGCACCGCAATTGCAGCAAGCCGCGCCGGAGGTGTGGGTGGAAGTCTCAGAACCGGATGCCCGCCGCCTCGGCGTTACCGAGGGCGATCGCGTCGAGGTCAACACGCCGCGCGGCACGATCGCCTGCGCCGCCCGGATCAGCGGTATCCGCGAGGGAGTGTTGTTTGTGCCGTTCCACTACGGCTACTGGGATACCGGCGACAACGATGGTCATCGCCGGGGTCACCACCGCGCCGGCAACGAGCTCACCCTCACCGATTGGGATCCGGTGTCCAAGCAGCCCATCTACAAGACCGCCGCCGCGCAGCTGGTGAAGAGCCGATCGCGCGGACGTCTTCCGGGCAATGTCTGCTATGCGCCGACCACGACGGCGTCGGCGCCGGTCAACGGCGCGGCGCCGGCGACCGAGGGCGGAATTGCGGCTCAGTCGGGCGAAGTGCTGGTCGACGGATCATGAAGCTCAAGCTGGCGCTTCGCGAGCTGCATCGCTCGGAACGCAAACTCGCGCATGAACTCAACGTCGTGGCCGCGCGCCACCACAGCGACCAGGACGTCTCGCACCTGGCTCGGGATCTGGCCGGATGGTCGCAGGACCATCTGGAGAAATTGGCCCGTCACGGCCGAAACTACAGTCTGCGGCTGACCGCCCGCCCCTGGACCAGCTCGCTGACGGGCGTTGTGCAGGCACGGATCAGCGACATGTTGCGCCACCGAGCCGAGCCGGCGCTGGTGCTATTGGCCGACCTGCGGCGGGTACATCGGCTGGCCGCCGGAACGTCGCTGGACTGGGAACTGCTCGGTCAAGCCGCGCAGGCCGCCCACGACGAGGAATTGCTGGGCCTGACCTCGCGCTGCCACCCCGAGACGCTACGCCAGATGCGCTGGGCCAACGCCATGCTGAAGGAACTCTCGCCGCAGGCGTTGACCAGCTGAAAGTTGGCGCGATGCAACATGATTCAGTTTGGTGGAGAAGGCGATGCGGTTGCCCGGGCAACCGCCTCCCCTCATGTCGCCTCCTCCATTCGGAAGTCTGACACGTTTGCGCGATGCCGTCACTTCACCCCGTGACCAGGCCTTTCGGCCCGAAAGGGTGGCGGTCAACCGGCCCAGCGGAAGCGCTTGAGATACGCGGTCCAGTCCCACGTCGCCAGAAACTCTTGCGCCGCCTCGTAACCCCTGTCGTAGAGCTCTTCGAGGCGCCCGGGCGCGACGTCGAAGTCGAGCACGCCCACGTTGGTCGACTCGACCGGGATCGCGCGGGCGGCGACCCACGGCCGGTTGAGGTGCGTCTGGTCGTGGCCGGCCAGCATCGTGGTGAGCAGGCTTTCCAACAACGCCGTCTGTTCGAAGAAGCGCAGGGGTTTCAGCGCGGGCATCACCGCGAGGATGCCCTCGTTGAGCCTCGGCAGCACCGTGATCCCGAACGTGGGCCATCGTGGCGGTTTGCCGTCCGGCCGGTCGAAGGTGTCGATCGGGAAGTTCGAGAGCACACCGCCGTCGACCAGGGTCGACGTCTCGCCGCTCGCGCTCGTCAGCTTGACCGGGCGGTAGAAGAACGGGATCGCCATCGAAGCGCGCACCGCCTCGGCGACCGGCTGCTCGTCGGGGTCTAGCCCGTAGAGCCGCCGGTAATCCCACGGCAGCCGCACCAATTGCGCCGCGGTCAGGTCGGCGACGGTGACCACCAGCTTGTATTGCCATCCCTCGACCGGGTGGTCCTCGGCGAGGACCAGATCGCCGAAGGAGGTGACGCCCAGGTTCTTCAGCTCGCTGCGAATCCAGTCGTAGGCAACGTCGCCGCGGTACATGCTCGTGTCCCGCACCAGTCCCCACGCGGCACCGAGAAAGGGGACGGGCCCCGCATCGCGCCACTGGTGCAGCGGCACCGAGAAGGCGAGTTCCTTCATGTCCGCGCTGCTCAGCTGGCCGCCTGTGGACCCGGCCGCCAAGATCGCCGCAACCACCGATCCGGCCGACACACCCGAGATCCGCTTGATCGAATAGCCGGCATCCATCAGCGCGACGATGGCGCCCACCAGACCGATGAACTTCACGCCACCACCGGAGAGCACCAGATCCACCGATTTCGGCTGTGCTGCCTTGACCGCCATTAGTTCTCCGCCGAAACCCAGTCGTAGGGAAGGAATTTCCCGTCGAATGTCACCACCACGCGGTCGCCCGACGGGTGCGGCTTCTTTTGCAGGTCGACGCTGAAGTTGATCGCGCTCATGATGCCGTCGCCGAACCGCTCGTGAATCAATTCCTTGATGGCGCCGCCGTACACCTGAAGCGCTTCGTAGAACCGGTAGATGGTGGGGTCGGTCGGCACCGTCGTAGGCAGTCCGCCACGCATGGGCGGGGCGGCCAGCACGGCTACCGCCGACTCGTCGAGACCCAGCATCTCGACCAAGACCTTGCCGAGTTCGACGGGGATGGGGTGCTGACCAAGCAATGCTGACGTCGTCCACACGACCGGCCGGCCGATAGCATCCGCCAGCTCCTGCCACGTTAGGCCGCGCGCGAGGCGGGCAACGACGATCTGCTCGGTGACTTCGTTTCTCGTCATGCGTCCCAGCATGCACCGCCGGACCTAGCCGGGTTTCGTCGCGGTGACCAAGCGGGTGGCGAACCACGGCCCGCCGTACCACATGCGCCACCCCAGGTTGCGGCGCCGCACGTCGAGCCAGCCCAGCTCGCGCAAGCGCGCGGCGTGCTGATGGGTCTCCCACAGGTCGGCAATGGCCAGGCGGCCGCCCGGCCGCAACACCCGAACCGCTTCGTCCAAGGCCTGTCGCCGGTCGGCGCGTTTCGGAATGTTATGGATCGCCAGGCTGCTCACGATCACGTCGACGCTCTCGTCCCCCAACGGCAGGGCGGTCATGTCGGCGGTGTACACCTCGACGCGCTCGGCCACGCTTTCCAGGGCCGCGTTGGATAACGTTGCCTCCTGGGAGTTTTCGGTCTGATCGGCCCGCCACAGGTCGACGCCCACCGCGCGGCCCTGCGGCAGTCGCTTGGCCGCGGCCAGCAACACCGCGCCCCGCCCACACCCGAGGTCGAGCAACGTTTCGTCCCCGCGCAGTCGTAGGTTGTCCAACACGTCGTCCCAGACGCGAAACTTGCCCGATCTCGTCGCGTAGATGTAGGAGGCGGCCGTCGCGAGAATCTCGACGGCCGACGCGGCCGCGAGCGACGCCGCCAAGCGGTTACCGCGGGCCAGCGCGAAGCCGGCGCCCGCGAGCAGGGCAGCGGAAGTGGCTGCGACGCCGGCTAATTGGGCTCGTGCCGAGATGGTATGAAACGAGCCGTCGTATCCGTATTCGCCCTTGCGCGCGTCGGCAGTCACCGGTTCACCAGCGGCCACGGTGGACCACCTCGTCGAAGGGGCGCCGATTCGGTTTGCGGATCGGTGCCAGGGGCCGGTCGGCGGGATAACCGACGCCGAGCATGAAGGCCACCAGGTGGTCGTCGGGGACGCCCAGGATGGCGCGCGCCTTCTCCTGATCCCCCACCGACGAATGGCCGGTGCCGATCCCCAGGTCGGTGGCCGCGATCATCATCGCCATCGTCGCCTGGCCGACGTCGTAGTTGTCCGTCACCAGCCGGCGCTCGTCTGGCGGCACCGGCACCACGATGACGATCGCGGCCGCGGCCGCGGCGATGTGACCGGCGCCCATCCAGACCGTGGAAAGCTCCTTGAGTTGAGTCGGGTCGGTGACGATGACGAAGTCCCACGGCTGACGGTTTTTCGCCGACGGCGCCCGCCATCCGGCCTCGGCGATCCGGTTCAGGTCGGCCTCCGGCACCGGTTCCGGCGTGTATTGCCGGACGTTGCGCCGGGCGCGGATCGCGTCCCACGTTTCCATCTCGCCCCCTCTAGTGCGTGGTTCCGGGTTGTGCCTTGGCGGCCATCTGCTTGAGCATGTCGTCGTGGATGATGTCGATCCGCGAGCGGGCTTCCGCGCAGACCAGTGGGTCGCGGATGACGGTGAGCTGGTTGTCCTGCCTGGTCTCTCCGCCCTGGGACCAATTCGTGGAGCCCGTGACGACGTCGACCCCGTCGATGATCACCATCTTCAAATGCATGATCGCCGACTTCTCGCTGTGGCCGATCGCAATGCTGTTGCCGGTCTTGTCATTCAGCCACTCTGCCAGTAGACCGCGCTCGGCGACTCCCTTGGCTTGCGTGGAATCGAGACTCAGCTGCACATAGATCTTTTCGTCCTGCAGCTTGGACTTGAGAACCGAATTCAGCTCCGGATCGTCGTAGCCGTACATCGCCACGACGAGGCTCTTGTCGGCGGAAGTCAGCAACGCCTTGAGCGCGTCGTGGACGCGGTCGACGGGGCTGTAGAACGTGCGGGTGTGGTCGGGGTAGCCGGGCGGGAAGGGCGCGGCTTTGTACTGGTCGAGCTCGGGCAGCGAATCAAGTGCCATGACAGTTGCTCCTCTACAACGCTGGAGTCGTCCAATCCGGCTGGGCGGCGCTGGCCTGTAGCTGCTCGGCGCTCAGCTTAGGCAAGTATCCCGGGTCTTCGCGGCGGCGCACCAGCACGCTCGGGTGCAGCAGCGCGTCGGGAGGAATCGGCCGACGCCGCCGCCCCACCAGGTACCACAGTTTGCCGTTGTCGTGGATCGGCGCGGTCGCGAAGTCCTCGGTCACCGCGCACTGCTGCCGGTAATCGTCCGCGTTGATCGCCAGCTCGTGGGCGACGCCGTCGACGATCCACTTCAGCGCGATCGTGGCGAGCCGGTGGTCGGGCATGAAGGTGCCCCCCACGTCGGCGTGCACCCCGGCGAACCACCGCTCCTCGAGCCCCAGCGGGTGCCGTTCCACGAGGTATTCGCGGTAGGGACGGCGACGTTCGTCTATCGAGACGGCGTGGCGGATGCGGGCCACGTTGGGCAGCGTGCGCGTGTACGGCCAGCGCAAGGTGCCGAACCGCAGGAAGCCAGCCGCCTTGACGGTGTCCCACAGGCCCAGGTACGCCACCGGCACCGCGTAGTGCCACACCTGATTCGGATTGTTCTGGCGCACAGTCGAAAACAGCGGTTCGCCCTCGGTGCGCCAACAGAACGCGCGGGCAAACTCGCCCCAGAGGTCGTACTCGTTCTGAGTGAAATCCCGGTTGATGGCGTACTTTTCGACCGCGTAAGGCAGCAGATTCTCCGAACCGGGTCGCATCAGCCCCGGCCGCAGCAGCATCCCGGCCAGCGCGCGGGCGGTATATGCGCCGCGGCTGAACCCGAATATGTAGATCGCATCGCCGGGCCGCCAATGTTCCATCAAGTACCGATATGCCTGTGCCACATTGTCTTTCAAACCTACACCGAATGCTTGCTCGAATAGCAGCGACGCGGTGCGATGCAGCGCCGAGTGCGCGGCGGCCGGGGCCAGCGTACCCACGCCGGGGTCGTAGTAGGTCAGTTGACTGGTTGGATCGTCCTTCGCCAGCAGCTCGAAGAGCTTGGCGACATTGGTGAGATTGCCGGCCCCGATTTGGTTGGCGGTGCCGTCAAGGCAGACCACGATCCGCTTGCGCTGCGGTGACTCGGGGTGTTCGGTCATGGTTTGGGCCTCCCATGTCGCATAGTAAGACGGTTGCGGAAGAATGACGCCCGATGCCCGACGACGACGGTCCCGCACCGGAGACCCGACCCACGTCCCGACGCAGCCACATCGCGCGACTCGCCGTGTTCGCCGCGTTCTTGGCCGCGATGTTCTATCTCTTGGCCGTCAAGCGAATTGTCGACATCGAGGATCTGCGGGGCGTGGTTTCGGCGACGGGCCCGGCAGGCCCGCTGACCTACGTCGTGATGTCGACCGCGCTGGGCGCGATGTTCGTGCCGGGCTCGATTCTGGCGGCGGGCAGCGGGCTGTTGTTCGGCCCCGTGGTGGGCGTCTTCGTGACGCTGGGCGCGGCGGTGGGTACGGCGATCGTCGCCAGCCGCCTGGGCCGTCGGGCCGGCCGCAACAGCGCTCGGGCGCTGCTGGGCCCGGCACGCGCCGACCGTATCGACGCGCTGATCGAGCGCCGCGGGCTGTGGGCAGTTGTGGGTCAGCGCTTTGTCCCGGGCATATCGGATGCGCTCGCCTCCTACGCGTTCGGGGCGTTCGGAGTTCCGTTGTGGCAGATGGCCGTCGGTTCGTTCATCGGTTCGTTGCCGCGCGCTTTCGCCTACACCGCGCTGGGCGCATCGATCGGCAATCGGTCGCCCGCTTTGGCCTACGCGGCGATAGCGGTGTGGTGCGTGTCGGCCGTCGTCGGTGCGTTCGCCGCGCGACGCGGGTACCGGAGCTGGCGTCGCCACGCCCGCCACGAGAAAACCGGCGGCACAGCGGATCCGGAAGCCGAGGCGCACTGACGAAACGCCGCTTCAGCCGGCCGGTGTCAGCATCTTCTTCCACCCCTCGTCGCCGATGTTGGTCGAGTTCTCAACGGAATAGACCACGCCGTCAGGCCCGACGACTTTGCCGCTCTGCACGTCATAGATTGCAGCGGAAAGCGAATCCGGGGTGTAGACGCACGGATTGGGCTGCTGGCCGTTGCAGCGGACGGTGCCCGATCCGGGTCGCTGCAGCGGGTCGCTGACCGGGGGCGGCGTGCCCGGCAGCCGATCGGCGGGCAGCGGGTTGAGACCGTTGTTGACCGACGGCGCGGGGATCACCAGACCGGGTTTCACCGGCTGGTCACACCGCGCGGCCGGGGCGGGGCACGTCAGGATCTGATTCGGGTCTCCGTACCACGGATTGGTTCCGAGCGGCACATACGGCTCGGTGCTGCGGCACTCCCGCGGGGTCGCGGCCCGCTTGCCCGGCACGTCCGCGCACGGGTAGTTGCGTGCCCCGCGGACGACGTTCTGCGCGTCCATCGGGATCTTGCAGTACGTCCCACTGGGTAGCGGCGCGGTGCTGGTATCGGCCGGCGCCCGCCATTCCGATGCCGGCAGGAAGCCGGTCAGGCACGGCGGTGGCTGGTTGAGGGACAGGGCGCCGACGCCAAGCGACGCCTGGCCCGGAAATTCCGACGTAACGGATTGGGCGGCCGCTGCGGACTGTGGCAAGAACACCAACGCCTGCTCGACGCCGTTGTGGTAGCGCTTGAGCATGTCGATCACGACCTCGAGATTGGCCAGGGTCTGGGGTAGCGATTCCCGCACGTCGCCGAACGTGGCGTTGACCTGCTCGGCGGTCGGCGCCGCGTTGGCCAGGATGCGACGAATCGCCTGATCCTGCTGCGCGGTCTGCGTGGTCAGGGTGTTGAGGTTGGCGGCCCAACGCGCGATGTCGTCACCCGAATTGACCTGGCTGTCGATGATGGGCGCCGAACGGTCGATGATGTCGTCGACGTCGCCGATGCTGCCGTCGAAGTCGTGGCTGATGCCCTGGGCGGCGTCGACCAGGCGGCGAAGTGACGGGCCCAGCCCACCCAGGGCCTGTGACGCCTCGTAGAGGAGCGACGCCACCTTGTCCTTGGGCAGCACGGCCAAGCCGCGGTTGGCGGCATCGAGCGCGGGGCCGATCTGGCTGGGGACCGTGCTTCTGGTGATCGTCTGATTGTTCTCGAGGTATGGACCGCCGGTGCGGGTCGACACCAGATCGAGGTACTGCTCACCGACCGCCGACACGGAGTGCACATTGGCCCACGTGTCGGTCGGGATCTGATAGCCGTTGTCGATGCTCATCGTCGCCCGCGCACCGCGCGCGGTCGGGTCGACGGCGGTGACCGTCCCGATGGTGATGCCCCGATACGTGACGTTGGCGGTTCGATAAAGTCCACCGGACTGCGGCAATTCGGCATAGAGCGTGTAGCGCCCGATGCCGACGAGGCTGGGTATCCGCAGGAAGTACCAGCCCAGGACCACCACCGCGGCGACCGCCAATACCACCAACAAAACCAGTTGGGTTTTGATGAGGCGAGTCAGCATCTTTCACTCGCCCCTTTCCACCAGCGGTCCGCCCGGGGCGTCATTCGGGTTCGGCGTATAGCGGACGTCCGGGATCATCGTGGCCGGATCGCGGCCCCACGCCTGCTCGAGCGCTCGGAACATGCCGGAGAGCCCCGTTCCGGTCAGCAGCGCGTTATCCAGGGCGGACAGGGTCAGGTCGATCCCGGCCGAAATGTTGATGTAGTCGCCGCGGATCAGCTTCGGGACACCGTCGATGTTGAACGGCGCGGTTAGGCCCAGCCGCAACGCATCGACCGTCAGCGGCGAGGCCCGCTCGAGCTGAATGAGCGGCCGCTGCAAGGACTCCAGGTTCTGGCGCAGGTTGCGCCGCGAATCCGACAGCGCCTGGTTCGCGACGTCGCTGAACCTGCCCAGGGATTCGACGGCGTCGGCGAACAATTCGCGGGTGTCGGCGAAGTGCCGGATCAGCGGTGGGATGTCGGTAAGCACCCGATCCAGCGTGTCGTTGTGTTCGGCGATGGCGGCCAGGAGTTGGTTGGTCGAGTCGATTGCGCGCGTGAGATCACCGGTTCGCCGGTTCAGTTCGGCGGTGAATGTGTCCAGCCGCCCGAGGAATTCGCGAACCTGATCGACGTGGCCGTCGAGGGCATTGAGGATCTCGTTTTGGATCACCTCGAGGTGTGTGATGCCGCCTCCGGTCAGGATGACGGCGATGCTGGCCAACGTGCGTTCGACGGTCGGGTACGCCGAGGAGTTCATCAGGCCGATCGTGTCGCCGGTCTTCAACGGTTGCGGCGACGGGTTTTTCGGCGCGGCCAGCTCGACGTGCTGAGTGCCCAACAGGCTGGTCTGGCCGATCTTCGCGGTCGCGTTTGCCGGAAGCTTCACGCTCGGATCGATATCCAGCGTCAGGGTCGCGATCCAGTTCTTCAGCCTGATGTCACGCACCGTGCCGACCCAGACGTCGGCGACCCGCACCCGGCTATTGGTGTTCAGCGCCAGCGTGTCGGGCACCTGGACGTAGATCGTCATGTGGCCCGCGCCGGTGCCACGGCCGACCGGCAGCGGCACGTTGGCGATGCCGCGCCAGGCGCACGAAGTCAGCGCCAACGCCATCACCACCGACAGTCCGCGGCGTCCGGCGCCGACGATCAGGCGCTTCATCGGCCCGGCCCCGGCTGTGCGGGCTGCAAAAACCACGGCGGCGCAGGCGGATTAGACTCGTCGTAGGCGTTCGGCGGTCCGGGTAGGTTGCTCGCCGGCGGCGGGGGCGGGGCGTCCGGACCACCCATCAGCTCGGCCAGCGAGTCCGGGGTGAGCACGTTCGCCGTAAACGGCTGAACCTGGGTCCCCTGCATACCGGGTGCGACCACCCAGCCCGGTTCATGGTTGCCGTGCGAAAAGGGCGTGTCCGGCGAGAAGATCCCCGGCACGGTGGTGTCCTTGTAGCCCGGGGGCGGGCGCAGCCGCTCCTCGGAGTACGCCACCTCCTTGGGCAAGGTGTCCGCCGAGCTGAAAAAGTTCGCGCTGAACGGCAGGTAATTGAACTTGATGGAGTCCAGCACCGGCGCCAGATACTGCGCGCACAGCTCGGCCGAGTCTTGATAGCCGAGCCGGCTCCCGGCCTGGATGGAACTGCAGATGAAATGAATCGGGTTCGCGAAGTTGGGAAATACGAACGAACCCACCAGCGAGCTGTGCGCGGGATAGTAGATGTTGTTGATGTTGCCCGCGAAGGTGGGCAGCACGTGCAACGCCGTTTCCAGACCGTCCCGCGGCTCGGGTTGCAGGAGCGCGGTGGTCGCGTCGGCGAGGTTGTTGACATCGTGACTAAGCGCGGACCTGTTGTCGTTCACAAACTTTCGCGTGACGGCCAGCACCTCGTCGACTCGCGCGACAGTGTCTGCCACATCGTGATCGGATTTGGTGAACCAATCGGTGAACTGAGCCAGGTTGTCGTTGAGGGCGACGAACTGTCGGTCGTTCTGATACAGCGCGCCGATGAATTGCGCCAGGCTTCGGGTGATCGAGACGAAGTCGCCCCGGCCCTCGTTCAGCGCGGTCAACGCCTCCGACAGGCTGTTCAGGGTGTCGTGGACCTGCTTGCCCTTGCCGGCCAGGTT
>NZ_MBEM01000042.1:0-7268 GCF_001954045.1 Mycobacterium sp. SP-6446
TAACTGTCAACCATCAGCCGAAACACTGTCGCGCATCACCCGAAGGCGAAATGTCAACCATCAGCCGAGGTAATACACCACTCTCGGTGCCCCCACTAGGACTCGAACCTAGGACCTGCGGATTAAAAGTCCGTAGCTCTACCAACTGAGCTATAGGGGCCGCGGAGATTCAGGATACTGGGTTGGGAACGGCGCCCGAACGGCGCTCGTTTGAGGATTCGGCACGCGGTAACCTAAGCTGACGTGGCTCCCAACGGTAACCACGTTGCGAGTACCCCGGAGTGATTCGGTTCTGGCCCCCATCGTCTAGTGGCCTAGGACGCCGCCCTTTCACGGCGGTAGCACGGGTTCGAATCCCGTTGGGGGTACGCGCGACGCGGACACGCGGAGCAGCAGCAAGGCCCTGTGGCGCAGTTGGTTAGCGCGCCGCCCTGTCACGGCGGAGGTCGCGGGTTCGAGTCCCGTCAGGGTCGCCAGCGCGGCGAGGCACTCGCTGCCTTCCGGCCAGGTAGCTCAGTCGGTATGAGCGTCCGCCTGAAAAGCGGAAGGTCGGCGGTTCGATCCCGCCCCTGGCCACCAAGATATTTATCGAGGTCAGATCGCTGAAGGCTTGGCTTGGTGGCGCATCGATCGCCTCGGAAGATCGTCTCGATGGGGCCAAAATGGGGCCAAAGCTCGATCAACTGCTGCCGTCTGGAAAGTCGTCGAGCGAGTCGAGCGCGGTGGCGATGCCATCGAGTTCGTCGTCAAATAGATCCGCATAGGTGTGCGCGGTTACGGTGATCGACGCGTGGCCCATTGCCTTCTGGAGGAGTCTGAGATCGGCGCCGGCGCGGCGCGATAGCGATGCGTAGGTGTGCCGCAAATCGTGCACGCGCAACTCCTTTCGGCCGAGCTCGATCACCGACCTCCGCCAATTGACCGCACGCTTCCAGTTCTCCAGGCTCAGCCGAGAACCCATTGGAGACGCGATCGCGGGCGCACCGGGCGATTGTGCGTCGAGGCGTGCCTTCAGCGTTGGCATCAGACGCTCGGGAATCGGCACCGAACGTCGGCCGGCATCCGATTTCGGATTACCCTCGACCAGTCTGCCGCCGACCTGTGTCATCGACCGGCGAACCCGAAGCCGGCGAGCACCCAAGTCGACGTCCTCGACGTTGAGACCCGTGAGCTCACCAAACCGGAGGCCGGTATAAGCCAGGATCAAGACAACGTCACCCTGCGCCCCACAGATGCGGGCGAGGGCCGCGACTTCCGGTGCAGTTAAATAGGTGTGAGGCGTATGTCGCATCGGCGGAAACTTAGTTCGCGATGCCGGGTTCTTGCCGATGAGTTGGCCTTCCTCGGCCGCCCGGTCAAGGGTCATCTTGAGGACCGAGTGCGTCCACCTCACAGTTCGGGGCCCGAGGCCCGATGCCGACATGGCGTTGACCCACTGCTGGATCGACTCGTGGTCTATCTTTCCGATTGGCCACGAGCCGAAGTGCGGTTCGATACGCAGTCTCCAGTTGTCTTCGTATCCGCGACGAACCTTCGCGCTCAGGTCTGGCCGCGACGTGATCCACCTGCTGAGCGTGGTGCTCGATCCAGGACGCCGTCGCGCGCACCGCGCATTCGTGCGCTACTTCTGGCGCTACCGCCACGCGCTGGCCACCGATCGACTCGAGTTGGACCCACGAGACGTTGCGGGTTGGTCCGAGGGACCACACGCCCCGCCCGCCGAGAACACCACCGCGCGCATCCCGGAACACGTTCTTGGTCCACTGCTGGTGTGGTCACTGCGGTTCGTCGACAGCTTCGCCGCGGACATCCTGGCCGCCAACGACCACTGGCTGGACCACCGCCACGACCCCCCTCCGGGCAAGGGCAAAACCTCCGTCGGGCTCCGTACTGCCCTACATCAGCTACTCAACGAGCACCTCAGACTGCAGAAGCCGTTGCCCGGCAACGGTTCTGAGGTCAACGTGCTCGCCCTCGCGAGACGCCTTGACTATGACCGCCGCGATCTTTACGTCTGCATCGACGATATTCGGGCGGTCGCAGCGGCCGTCGGGGTGACCCCGCACACCTACTTCGACCTGCCCATCACCGCACGCCACGACGACGGCACGCCGTGGCTGTCCGGCATCGCCACACATCATCGCAACCGTGAGGGTCTGGCCACGCTGGCCAGGGTGCTCCAAGCCAGCTGTTATGTGGTCATCGCTTACTTGTCGGGGATGCGCGACAGCGAGGTCAAACACCTGCAGCGGGGCTGCCTAAGAACCCAACGAGGCGAGGCGGGCACCCCGTACCGGTGGAAGCTCACCAGCCGCGCGTTCAAGGGCGAACGCGACCCGGCCGGCGTGTCGGCGACCTGGGTGGTCGGCCAACCCGTGTCCCGCGCGATCGCCGTCCTCGAACGCTTGCAGCCACCACACACCGAGTGGTTATTCGCCTCATTGCCGCACGGGCCCGGCGCCGGGCCCGCCAGCCGATCCGCCAACGCCGCGATCACCACGACGTCAACCAACAACCAGCTCGACGAGCTCATCGCATGGATCAACAGGTACTGCCGTGACAACGACCGAACCGACACTATCCCAGAGGTCAACGGGCGGGCTTTCCGGTTGACGACGCGCCAATTCCGCCGTACCGTCGCCTGGTTCATCGCCCGCCAACCGGGGGGCAGCATCGCTGGCGCCATTCAGTACCGCCACCTGAACATCCAGATGTTCGAAGGCTATGCCGGCACCTCCGAATCCGGGTTTCGCGCCGAAGTCGAATCAGAGCAGGCCCTCACCCGCGGCGAGCATCTGCTGACACTGGCCAACGCCCATGAACACCCCGGCCTCGCCGGCCCCGGCGCCGCCGAGGCCAGCCGCCGACTCGAAGAACTGGGCAACCGCGCCCGATTTCACGGCATCACCATCACCGACCCGCATCGGCTGAAACGTCTCATGCAGCGCCACGACCCGGCGATCCACCCAGGCACCTACGTCACCTGTGTGTTCAACCCCGACAAAGCGCTGTGCCATAAGCAACGCGATGCCCACGGCGCCGAGCACCCGTCTCTGAGCGACTGCCGCCCGCTTGATTGTCGCAACGCCGCCCTCACCGCCCAGAACGCCGCGGCGCTCAGAGAGGAAATCGACCAGATCGACCGACAACTCGCTACCCGTCCCGCACTGCCCCCGCCAGTGGTGCACCGCATTACCGCGCGCCGCGACCAAATCAGCAACTTCCTCGACCGCCACGCCCCGACGGAGCCACCATGACGCGCCCGGCGCCACTGCCCACCATCGCGGAGGTCCGCACCCTCATCGCTGAGCTCGCCGAGTCGACCGGAAAACCACCCGCCGTGCTCGCCGTGGCGCGCCGACTCGGGTTGGCCAACACCACATTCCGCCGCAATTTTCCCGACATCGCCGACCAGCTGCGGGCACAACGCGGCAGACCGACCCCATCAGCTGACGATGCGGGTGCGGCAAGCCGATTCGAGAAACTCCAACGCGACAACGACAAACTACGCCGCCACAACCAGCAACTCGACGAACACCTCGAGCTGGCATGCGCCGCCATCCAACGACTCACCCTGGACAACCATCGCCTGCGCCGCGAACTCGAAGCAGCCACAAACATCACCCGCATCGGCGGCCGACGAAGGTGAGGTGCCGGGCTCAGATGATACGTCGCGTATCATACCGGTGAGCGTGGGCGTCACGGTGGGCGGGTGAGACGTGAGTAATGAGGCGGTTCGTGACCGGCTTGATGAGGTGTTGGCTGGCCTGCAAGCTCAGGTTGCTGATGTTGCGGCCGTGCAAAAGAAACAGGCTGCGCTTCGGGTGGAGGGCCAGGCCGCCGAGGGCACTGTTGAGGTGAGCGTTAATGCGCGGGGCCAGTTGGTGAACGTCGTGATCGACACGTCGTATCTGGACGATCATGACTTCGATGAGCTGGCCGGCCATATCGTTGAGGCGGCGCAAGCCGCTGTCCGGGAGGCCGGGAAGCGGGTGGCGGCGATGTTGGCGCCGATCAACCAGCGCGACAAGTCGTTTCCCACGTTTTCCGACATTGTGGAAGACATCCCGGGTCTGAGGGATGTGCTGCCGTCTGGGTTGGACGATTTCGCTGCGGGCGCGCCGTGGAAGAAAGCCCATGGGGTGTCGGTGGGCGGTGGCGACCACAACGGCGATGACGGGGCCGGGTTTCCCACAGTGAGGAGATGCGCTAATGACTGACCCATTCGCGGTGCACCCCGAGGGGCTGGCCAGTGTCGCTAATTCCGTTGGCGAGGTGGGTTCTCGCCATCAGGCGGTGGCAGCCCAGATGGGCGCGCAACCGACTGGGTATTGCGCTCAAACGCACGGAGACATGGCCGATCATTGGGCCCACTGGGCCGGAGTGTGCGCCGCGGTGGCCGCGCAGGCTGATTTCCTGAAATCCCACGCCGAGGTGTTAGGGCATGCCGCCCGCGTTTTCACGGCAGCCGACGAGGCTTAGCCGCCCGGCACCGGGCCCTCGGATCGCGCCCTAAGCACCGGCTATGGATATTCAGATACCCCCGCAGGTGTCGTGGGTGGCGGCGTTGGTAGGCCCGCCCTGGCCGGCGGGGCCCGAGCCTAACGGCAGCGAAAGCGCATGGTGGCAGCATGCCGCGGAGGCGCGGGCTCTGAAGGCCCAGGTGCAAGCGCTGGTCCCGGACTTGGCACGGGCGCCCACCCAGCTCGTCGACGTTTTGCAGGGGCAGACTCAACAGGAGGCCTTGACGCAGATCGCCCAGTTGTTCGGCGGCCCGTATGCGGTGGACAAGATCCTCGAGGCGCTGGACACCTTCAGTGACGCTGGCGATGCCACCGGAACCAACGTTCAGGCCTACAAGTTGGGGGCCGTGTTCGCGCTGATCTATGCGGGAAAAGACATTCTCCAAGCGTTGGCCAGTGCCCCGGTGACCGGTGATGAATCGCTGGCGTGGATCCCGGTCATTGTGATGCAGGCCAGAGAAGTGATCGACAAGTTTTTTTCCAAGATCACCGGCGATATCGCCGACACCCTGGCGGCCGCGGCACCGCGGACCACGGTGGCTTCGATGGCGCTCCGAGGCGGCTCGCAGGCGGTCGCGTTTGGGCTCAAGCAACAGGGATTCACCGCTGCGGTGTTAGCCGGTGAGGGCCACCCCCAAGAACTCAGCCTCGAAAGCCTCGCCAAAACCATGGCGGTCTCCGAAGCCGAAGGCCTAGCCGCTGGCGGCGTCGGCACCGAGGTCGCGGCAGTGTTGGGCACCGAGGGCGGCGGTGTGGCCAGCGCGGCGAAAGCTGCGGTGGCCGGAACGTCGGGCATGGTTGCCGCCAACACCGTCGGCGGGCTCGACGCGCTTGCCAGCGGTGACGGTTTCACGGACCCACTTTCTGGTGTTGGCCTCGGCGCCGTGGGGGCTGCGCACGGTGCCGGCGAGCACACCGCGTCGATGCATGCACCCACCGAAAATCCCGTGCCAGCGGATGCCGTTAGTGACATCCGCGCACCGTCCGGCGGCCGGGTCACCGCGGCCAAGGACGGACCGATCGACCCGAATGCGGGCCTACCCCAAACCAATACGGCCCCGCCGCCCACCAAACCCACCGACCCGGCCGCCCCTACTGGCCGCACGGATGTCCATGGTTCACCGGGCACTGGCGACCCGGGGACGCGGTCAGCGACCGGAGCCACCACTGAGCACCCCGCGGCCCCAACCGAGGCGGCCGCCCAGAACACGCACCCAAGCGAGACAACCACTACCGCTGATACCCAAACCCGGCCCACCAACGCCACCCCGACGGCCACCGCCGAAACCACACCGGCCGCCCGCACCCACGAAGAAGGGGTACTGAACCTCACCTCGACGCCGCCTGAAGCCAGGCCTACCGCCGGCACGGCCAGTCCACCGCTTCCAGATTCGATGGCGCCCTCCGGCACCGCGGAAAACCCCTCGGCGGCCACACCGGTGCACGCCGCCGACGCAACAGACCCGATTGCCACACCGCCGGCCTCCTCGGAGCGTGGCTCCAGTGTTGGGCCGCCAAGCCCGACACCGGATGCGCCGGCCGGTCTTGCCGAATCATCCTCTGCCGCTGGGGAGCCCGCCGCCCAGCCGACCGGGGCTCCGGCCGCGCATACCTCCGACACCAGCGCCGCGCACACCAGCCCGAATGGCCAGCACGGCGACGTTGAGCGGGCAGGGGCCGGCCACACCGGCGGGAGCGTCGTGGAGCATCCCGCACCGCCGATGGGCCCCGAATCAGCCGCAACCGGACAGCCCGCTCGGTCCAGTGTGGACGCTCACCTCCTAGACCGGGGTGACAGCACCCGCCGCGACCCTGCCCGCCCCGACAGCACCCGAGACCACACCAACCGGCCCGCCGGTGCTCGACCCGGCAAGCTGCGCCGCAGCGGCGTTGCCCGCGACACTCCCAAAGACCTACAGCCCGCCGCCACCCACGCCCCAGACCCACTCGCGGCAGGCAAGGACGCCGGCGTCATCAAAGCCAGCCACGACAACAGCGGTCGAGATCCGAGTGAGCCGGAGCCGCACGAGGCTGGCCGCGACAGCAGCGAGGGCCACAACGACCCAGACCCTGGCACGGCCGGTGGCAGGGCAGGTGGCCGTAGCGGTGGCGGTCCGGGCGATCCCCCTAACCGAGGCCCTGGCGGCGATGGTGTAGCGGGCCACGATGATGATGGTGACGATGACTTCCACCACTGGGAGCAGGAGTTTCCTCCGGATGCGGGTGAGCCTGTGCCGGTGTCGCGTGAGGACTACCGGGCACAGCCGGCGGAGACACGGGAGGTCCACCTCGAGCATGCCGACGCTATGGCCGAGGTCTTGCGTGAGGATGCCGCCGATTCAGACCTAGAACGTAGGTTGTTTGATTGGCTTGCCGGGGATCCTCACGCAGCGGATAGGTCAATTGATCAGCTTGCCGATGACATGTCGGGCCACTGGAAGGTCGGAGCTGAGGACTATGTGCTCAAGTTCCGCGGTCATTCGAGCCATCCCGGCATCAGGTTGTATGGGGAAATCTCCCGAGACGGTCAGCCTGTGGGCACATTGCATATGAGCTCTCACCTTGATGAGCAGCACCGACCCGTGGTGTCGATGTGGGTCGAGGGGGTGCGCGGCGAGCCGGTCCCAGATCGCGCCCAGCTCTACGGGGTGCTCGGCGATACGCTGCGGCCCTACTTCGAGCGCTCCGACTTTCATCGTATTGAGGGGCCGTTCCTGGCCACCAGCGACCACCCGTTGGGCGTCG
>NZ_MBEM01000043.1:0-582 GCF_001954045.1 Mycobacterium sp. SP-6446
GCCGGGTTCACCGTGGTGCGGCTGTTGGGCAGCGGCGGGATGGGTGAGGTCTATTTGGCTCGACATCCGCGGTTGCCGCGGCGGGACGCCCTCAAGATTCTGAACGACCAGCTATCTAGTCAACCCGACTACCGGGATCGGTTCATCAGGGAGGCCGACTTAGCGTCGTCGCTGTGGCATCCACACATCGTTGAGGTGTATGACCGCGGCGAATTCGAGGGTGATCTGTGGATCGCGATGCGCTACGTCGACGGGTTCGATACCCGTCGAGTGCTCCGGGAAAGCTGTCCGTCCGGAATGCCAGCTGCCGACGTGTGCACCGTAATCGCCGGCGTCGCCAGCGCGCTGGATTATGCCCACCAGAAAGGCTTGCTGCACCGCGATGTCAAGCCGGCCAATATCCTGCTGACCCGTCCAGCGGGTGGAAGGCAACGTATCTTGTTGACCGACTTCGGTATTGCACGCAATCGGGACGAGATCAGTGGTCTCACACAGACAAATATGACGGTCGGTACAGCAGCCTATGCGGCGCCCGAACAGTTGTTGGGCGGCCACATCGATGGACGGGCCGATCAGTACGCG
>NZ_MBEM01000044.1:0-45208 GCF_001954045.1 Mycobacterium sp. SP-6446
GCGCCGAGAGTTCTTCGGGGGCATTGCTGCTCAGCTCGGAATCGGGGAACCGTCGATCCAGCGCCCCGACCACGTCGTGCGGGAGGGAGGGCCATGTGGTACTGGCTGTTCAAGTACGTCCTCCTGGGCCCGTTGCTGACGCTACTGGGACGGCCGAAAGTCGAAGGCCTGGAACATGTTCCAAGTTCAGGCCCGGTGATACTGGCCAGTAACCACTTGGCGGTGATGGACAGCTTCTTCCTGCCGCTCGTCGTGCGCCGCCGCATCACGTTCCTGGCGAAGTCCGAATATTTCACCGGCACCGGCCTCAAGGGCTGGCTCAGCCGGTGGTTTTTCACCGCCGTCGGGCAGGTGCCCATCGATCGTTCCAGCGCCGACGCCGCGCAGGCCGCGCTCAACACCGCCGAGCACGTACTGTCCCAGGGCAAGCTCCTGGGCATGTACCCCGAGGGCACCCGGTCGCCCGACGGCCGGCTGTACAAGGGCAAGACCGGCCTGGCCCGGCTGGCGTTGCAAACCGGCGTCCCGGTGATCCCGGTGGCGATGATCGGCACCAACGTCGTCAACCCGCCCGGCACCACGATGCTGCGTTTCGGCAAGGTCACCGTCCGTTTCGGCAAGCCCATGGACTTCTCCAGATTCGAAGGGCTGGCCGGCAATCGCTTCATCGAGCGCGCCGTCACCGACGAGGTGATCTACGAGCTGATGGGGCTGTCCGGCCAGGAATACGTCGACATCTACGCGGCCAGCATCAAGGAACGCGGCGATGGCTCGGCGGACGACTCGGATGATTCGACCGATCCGGAGTCGAACTCCGAGGCCGCCCGGATCCCCGAGACCGCCGTCGGCTAGCGGCCCCCTTGCTCAGCCGGCGGCCGTGGCCGGCGTGAGCGTTTTCGCCGCCGAGTCCCGCGAAGGCACCCGCGCGGTGACCGCGAAGCCGGCGGTGACGATGACCGCCAGCGCCCACCACACATAGGACGTCCCTACGAGCTGGCGCCACCAGTTCGCGGTCGTCTCGTGGTGCTTGGGCAGCAGATCGATCGGCGTCCACCTCATCAACGCGACGCCGACGAGGCTCACCACTGCCAGCGCGATGTTGCGGCGCCGCCAGCCCAATATCCCCGTCACCAACACCGCCGGCAGCACCCACACCCAATGGTGTGACCAGGAAACCGGCGAAACCACCAACCCGAACAGGGCGACGCAGATCAGCGCCAGCGTCGGCTCCCCGGCCCGCAGCACCCGCCGCATCGCCCAGATGGTCAGTCCCAGCACCACGATGCAGGCGGCCACCCACAGCGGAAACCGTTCGTGCTCACCGAGCCCCAGCCGGGCGAGCGCACCCGCGATGTTCTGGTCGGTGTTCAACGCCGTCTCGCCGATCCGGTCGGTGTGATGCACGGTGCGGGTCCAGTACTCCCACGAATCGCTCCACGCCAAGACGAAACCGAGCAGCGTCGCGCCCGCGAACGACGCCACCGCCGTCCACGCGGCGCGGTTGTCGCGGCGCAGCACGAAATAGAGGAGAAACACCGCCGGGGTGAGCTTCAGCGCCATCCCCACGCCGAGGAGCAGCCCCCGGGGCCAGGGTGTGCGGCGCGGCAGGCAGTCGGCGATCACCAGCGTCATCAGCACGACGTTGACTTGGCCGAAGGCGAAGTTCGAGGTGATCGGTTCCAGCCAGATGGTCGCCCCGGCCGCGATGACCACGGCCAGCCACAACCGGCGCAGCCAGGCCGGCCCGCCCAGCACGGTCGAGCGGCTCCACACGTCGAGGCTGCTCAGCAGGATCGCCGTGGAGGCGATCAGCAGCGCGGCTGTCAGCACCGTGATCGCCACGCTGGCCGCCGGCATGTGCAGCCAGGAGAACGGGCAAAAGACGATGGCGGCCAGCGGGGGATAGGTGAACGGCAGGTTCAGCCCGATCGGTGTGTGGAACAACACGTCGCCGCGGTACAGCGGGCGCCCGTCCAGCCAGGCCTGACCGCCCATCTGATAGATGTCGATGTCGATGCGGTACGGCGTGTGCCCGAACAGGCGCAGGCCCACGTAATACAGCGCCGCGGCGGCCAGCAGCCAGAGCAGGCACCACAGTGTCCACGACAGCAGCGCCCGCCGGGGGCCCCGTTCGCTTGTGAAGCCCACGCCGGGCGCCCGCCATCTACTCATGTCGCAGAACAGCGTAATCGGTGCGCACGGCGACGCGTCGCAGCGCGGCTCCAACTGCGCGGGCGCATCCGGGCGTAGGTTTCTAGGGTGCTCCACTGGTTCGTGCTCGGGGTGGGCCGCTGGTTCGCCGACGACATCGTCGACCGCGGCCGGCTGCCCCTGCTGTGCTGCCTGGTCGCGTTCATCCTGACCTTTTTCGTGACGAGAACGTTCGTGCGGGTTATCCGCCACCGCGCCGAAACCGGTCGTCCGGCCCGATGGTGGCAACCGCGCAACGTCCACATCGGGGGCATCCACATCCACCACGTGACGTTCGGCGTCGTGCTGGTGATGCTCTCCGGATTGACGTTGGTGACTCTGTCCGTCAGCGGGCAGGAGCCTGAATTCACTTTGGCCGCAATACTTTTCGGGATCGGTGCGGCGTTGGTCCTCGACGAGTACGCGTTGATTCTGCACCTGTCCGACGTCTACTGGGAGGAAGACGGCCGCACCTCGGTGGACGCGGTATTCGCGGCGGTCGCGGTGGCCGGGTTGTTGATATTGGGTCTGCACCCGCTGATGTTCTTCTTCCCGTTCTGGCACGCCGCCGATTCGGTGGCGCTGCGCGCCGGGGTGGGCGGCGCCCTGGTGGTGACCTTTCCGCTGGCCGTCGTGGTGGTGCTCAAGGGCAAGGTATGGACCGGCCTGCTCGGCATGTTCATCGTGGTACTGCTGGTGATCGGCGCGATCCGGTTGTCACGCCCACACGCGCCCTGGGCCCGCTGGCGCTACACCACCCAACCGGACAAGATGCGCCGCGCGCTGCAACGGGAACGCACGCTGCGCCGCCCCGTCGTCCGGGCCAAGCTGTGGGTGCAGTGCGCGATCGCGGGCACCCCGCGCCTGCCCGACGAACGCATGGTCGACGCCCAGCTCGACCATGACGTGCACGCGGCATCGGCGCCGACGGTGCCCATCCTGATCGGCCGATAGGCCAGAGGCTTTCCCATAGGCTTTCTGAGTGCGGTACTTCTACGACACGGAATTCATCGAGGACGGCCGCACCATCGAGCTGATCTCGATCGGCGTGGTCGCCGAGGACGGCCGCGAGTACTACGCCGTGTCCACCGAATTCGATCCCGAGCGGGCCGGAAGCTGGGTGCGCACCCACGTACTGCCCAAGTTGCCGCCCCCGGCCTCGCCGTTATGGCGCTCCCGTAAGCAGATTCGCCTGGACCTGGAGGAGTTCTTCGACGTCTTCGGGGCCACCGAACCGATCGAGCTGTGGGCGTGGGTGGGCGCCTACGATCACGTCGCCCTGTGCCAGTTGTGGGGCGCGATGCCGGGACTGCCGAAGGCGTTACCCCGCTTCACCCGGGAACTGCGGCAATTGTGGGAGGATCGCGGGTCGCCCCGGATGCCACCGCGCCCGCGCGAGGTCCACGACGCCCTCGTCGATGCCCGCGACCAGCTACGCCGATTCCGGCTGATCACGGCGGCTGACGATGGGCCCGGGGATCGTTCGCCCTGATCAGTCGAGATCAGCCGGGGGCCGTCCCCAGTTACCATGGACCGATGAACTGGACCGTCGACATTCCGATCGAGCAGCTGCCGGCGCTGCCGCCGCTGCCGCCTGACCTGCGCGCCCGCCTGGACGCCGCGTTGGCCAAGCCGGCCGCTCAGCAGCCCAGCTGGCCCGCCGACCGGGCCGAGGCGATGCGCACGGTCCTGGAGAGCGTGCCGCCGGTGACGGTGCCGTCCGAGATCGTCCGGCTGCACGAGCAGCTGGCCCAGGTCGCGCGGGGCGAGGCGTTCCTGCTGCAAGGCGGCGACTGCGCGGAGACGTTCGTCGACAACACCGAACCCCACATCCGGGGCAATGTGCGCGCCCTGCTGCAGATGGCCGTGGTGCTGACCTACGGGGCCAGCCTGCCGGTGGTGAAGGTGGCCCGCATCGCGGGCCAGTACGCCAAGCCCCGGTCCGCTGACATCGACGCGCTGGGCCTGAGGTCCTACCGCGGCGACATGATCAACGGCTTCGCCCCGGATGCCGCGGCGCGCGAACACGATCCGTCGCGGCTGGTGCGCGCGTACGCCAACGCCAGCGCGGCGATGAACCTGGTGCGGGCACTGACCTCGTCGGGGCTGGCGTCGCTGCACCTGGTGCACGACTGGAACCGCGAATTCGTCCGGACCTCGCCGGCCGGCGCGCGCTACGAGGCGCTGGCCACCGAGATCGATCGCGGGTTGCGGTTCATGAGCGCTTGCGGGGTGGCCGACCGCAACCTGCAAACCGCCGAAATCTATTCCAGCCATGAGGCTTTGGTGCTCGACTACGAGCGCGCCATGTTGCGCTTGTCGGATGTCGAGGGAACGCCGCAACTGTATGACCTGTCGGCGCACACCGTGTGGATCGGCGAGCGGACCCGCCAGCTCGACGGCGCGCACGTCGCGTTCGCCGAGGTGATCGCCAACCCGATCGGCGTCAAGCTGGGCCCGACGATGACCCCGGAACTGGCCGTCGAATACGTCGAGCGGCTCGACCCGCACAACAGGCCCGGACGGCTGACGTTGGTGAGCAGGCTGGGCAACAACAAGGTTCGCGATCTGCTGCCGCCGATCGTGGAGAAGGTGCAGGCCACCGGTCATCAGGTGATCTGGCAGTGCGACCCGATGCACGGCAACACCCACGAATCGTCCAACGGCTACAAGACCCGGCACTTCGACCGCATCGTCGACGAGGTGCAGGGATTCTTCGAGGTGCATCGGGCGTTGGGCACCCATCCGGGCGGCATCCACGTCGAGATCACCGGCGAGGACGTCACCGAATGTTTGGGTGGCGCGCAAGACATCTCGGACACCGACCTGGCCGGCCGCTACGAAACGGCGTGCGATCCGCGGCTGAACACCCAGCAGTCGCTGGAGCTGGCGTTCCTCGTCGCGGAAATGCTGCGCGACTAGGTCGCGCGGAAAAGCGAATCACAGCAGTCCGGTCAGATTGCTGCCGATCGTCCACGCCGCAGTCGCGACCAGCCCGGTGAGCGCCAGCACGAGCGCCACCCAGACCAGCACCATGCGGCGGGCGTGCTGACGCGCCCAGACGAAGTCGCTCATCGCGATGCCGGCGAATTCGCCTGAGACGGGCTGGTATTCGTAGTCGCCGTCGAGTTCGGAGTCGGACTGGGGGCTTGGCTTCGGTTCGGGCCAGTCTTCGGGCCCGCGGGTCAACTGGCGGGTGGGGTGGCGAACCGCGGCCTTGGCGGGCGCCTGCGGTTCCTGGCCGGTCGCCGGGCGCTCGCTCATCCGGCTCTGCTGCGCGGCCGCCGAACGGTGTTGCGCGGAGTTACGCGGGGCCGGCACCCGGAATTCGGGCAAGCCCAATTCGTCGGCGATAGCGTCGATGTCGGCGGCCATCTCGATCGCGTCGGCGTAGCGGCCGGCCGGGTCGCGGGCGGTCGCGCGCGCCACCAGCGCGTCGAATTGTGGTGGCACACCGTCGATCGCGGCGCCGGCCCGCGGCACGTCGGTATCCAGCCGCTGGTAAGCGATCGACAACGGCGAGTCGCCGGTGAACGGAGTGCGCCCCGTCAGCAGTTCATAGGTGAGGATCCCGACCGAGTAGACGTCGCTGCGCGGACTGCTGCTGCCGTTGCGCACCTGCTCGGGAGACAGGTAGGCCGCCGTGCCCAGAATGACGCTGGCGGAGGTGATTCCAGCGGCGGCGACGGCACGCACCAGGCCGAAGTCGGCGATTTTTACGTCGCCGTCGTCGGAGATGAGGACGTTCTCGGGCTTGACGTCGCGATGCACCAGGCCGGCCAGGTGCGCGGCCGCCAGCCCACCCAGCACTGGCCGCAGCACCGCCACCACCGCGTGGGGCGGCATCGGGCCGCGTTCGGCCAGCAGCTCGCGCAGCGTGCCGCCCTCGATGAGCTCCATCACCAGGAACGGGTGCCGGGCGTCGGTGCCCTGGTCGTAGACCGCGACGAGGCCGGGATTCTTCAGCCGCGCCACCGTGCGGGCCTCGAGCTGGAAGCGGGTCAGGAACTGCGCGTCGCCCGCGTAGCGGGAATCCATCACCTTCAACGCCACCGGACGGTCGAGCCGGGTGTCGAGACCCCGATAGACCGTCGACGTACCGCCGCTGGCGATCTTGGCCTGCACCAGGTAGCGGCCGTCCAGCAACGTGCTCTCCAACGGGTCGCCCGTGCCGGCTCGGCTCACGGGGCCATCGTAGGGGTGGCGGTCCGATTGGCGGCGAAACATTAGCTTGAACGCGCCCACTCGGTCGCGCACCAAGGCCTACACTTGCGCGGTGGGCAGTTTTCCGGCCGGCGACGATGTTCTAGAACCCGACGAGCCAACCTACGACCTGCCACGGGTCGCCGAGTTGCTCGGGGTGCCGGTAAGCAAGGTGCAACAGCAGCTGCGGGAGGGCCACCTGGTCGCGGTGCGGCGCGGCGGGGGTGTGGTGGTGCCGCAGGTCTTCTTCACCAATTCCGGCGAGGTGGTCAAGAGCCTGCCGGGGCTGCTGACGATCCTGCACGACGGCGGGTATCACGAGACGGAGATCGTGCGCTGGCTGTTCACCCCAGACCCGTCGCTCACGGTCACGCGCGACGGCAGCCGCGACGCCATGAACAACGCACGCCCCGTGGACGCGCTGCACGCCCACCAGGCCCGCGAAGTGGTGCGCCGGGCGCAAGCCATGGCTTACTGAGAGCTACTGACTCTGACCGGTTCGGGTGCCCGGTACAGCGTGCGCCACGCGATCAGCGCGGCCGCGAGCGCCAGGAAAACGTGCGGCCAGGAATACATCCCGTGCGATCCATCGGGTTTGAAGATCACCATCACCCAGGTGGAGAACCCGGCGATGGCCGCCAGTGCTCGTCGTGACTGGGTCAGCGGGGCCATGACCGCCAGCGGCCAGGAGTAGTACCACGGCAGGGCCGCGGGGACGAACAGCACCACGATCAGCATCGACCACGCGATGCCGGCGAGCGCGGCCCGGTCATCGCGCCGGAATCGCCACCACAACAGCGGCAGCGACACGGCGATGATCGCGATCCCGATGTAGCGGGTGATTCGTAGCGTGGCATAGAAATTGACCGGGAAAAACCCGCTCCCCAGGGCGTGGATCAGGTTCGCCGTCGCGGTCGGCACCGTGAGCCAGTTGATGATCTTCACCGACCCGGCCAGCGCGGTCAGCCACCCCAGCCCGACGCCCGCCACCGCGGACAAGATCGCGAAAACCACGGTGAAGATCAGCAACGACAACGCGGTCGCCGCCACGAACGCCCGCGCGGGCCGATATCCCCGTTCCTCGCGCAGATGCCGCATCCACACCCACACCAGAAACGGCAACGCGATACCGGCGGTGGCCTTGACGGCGATCGCGACCGTGATCAGGGTGACGCCGAGGGTGTGCCGGCCCTGAAATGTCAGCGCGATGCCGGCGGCCATCAGGCCGACCATCAGCATCTCGTTGTGCACCCCGCCCATCAGATGGATCAGGACCAACGGGTTGAGCACGCAGATCCACAGCGCGGCGGCGCCACTGGTGCCCAGATGGTGGGCCAGTCGGGGCGCGGCCCAGATCAGCAGCGCTAGCCCGGGCAGCATGCACAGGCGCAACAGCATGGTGCCGGCGATGACGTGATTGCCGACCGCCATCGTGACCACTTTGGCCACCAGAATGAACACCGGGCCGTAGGGCGCCGTGGTGATGCTCCAGATGGGGCTTACGTTGTCCAGCAACGCATTTGGATTGGCGACCGGGCCCACGGCGTACGGGTCGAAGCCGTCGCGCAGGAGCGCGCCCTGGGCCAGGTACGAGTAGGTGTCGCGACTGAAGACGGGCACCGAGACGAGCAACGGCGCCAACCAGAAGGCGGTGGTGGCTCGCATCGTGAACTCGGTTGCGGTGCCCGCCACCACGCGGCGGCCCAGCGCGAGCCACGCGACCAGCAGCAGAGCCACACCCGCCCACAACAGAATCGACGACAGCACTAGGCCGTGCCCGAAGCGCAGCCAGGACATGTGAATCGATTCGAGCACCGGGTCGTGCGGCTTGGTGCTGCCGGCGCCCAGCCCGCCGAGGGTGATCAGCACCGAGCCGACAAAGCCAAGCCGCGCCGGCCCGGCATCGGGAGTGGCAACGAAGGCACGCAACCGTGAAAAATATTGGACGAGTGAATGTTTCGTCGCCGACGGGCGATCGGCCGGGGTGTCCGTCGGGGTCGTCATCGGTTCAGGCGGCCCGGTCCGTGGCCATCTTGGCCAGTTCGGCCAGGCCCACCTTGGCCGCGGCGTTGATCGGTGCGGCCTCCAGCGTGGCCAGGGCCCGCTGGGTCAGCGCCGCGATGCGTTCCTCGGCCGCGGCCAGGGCACCCACCGACTCGATGATGTCGCGCAGGTTACCCACTTGCGTTTCGGTCAGGTGCTCGCCGATCGAGCCGCGTAATACGTTGGCCGCCAAGGGATCTGATTTGTCGGCCAACTCCACCGCCTCGGCCAGCAGCACGGTGCGCTTGCCGGATCTCAGGTCGTCACCGGACGGCTTGCCGGTCACCGCCGGGTCCCCGAACACGCCCAACACGTCGTCGCGAAGCTGGAACGCCACGCCGAGGTCGGTCCCGAACCGGTCGAAGACGGCCTGCACATCGGGTCTGTCGGCCGCGGCAGCCGCACCGAGCTGCAGCGGTCGGGTCACGGTGTAACACGCGGTCTTGAAGGTGTCGACGTTCATCGCCGACGCGATCGACTCCGCGGCGCTCGCCTCGGCGACGATGTCGAGGTATTGCCCACCCAGCACCTCGGTCCGGATCTCGGCCCACACGCGGTGCACGCGCCGCTGCGCCTCGGGCGATATGTCCGCCCCGAACACGATGTCGTCGGCCCAGGCCAGCGCCAGGTCGCCGAGCAGGATGGCCGCCGATTCGCCGAACTTCTCGGCCGAACCCCGCCAGCCGCGGTCACGGTGCAGCGCCGCGAAGTGGACGTGGGCCGTCGGCCTGCCGCGGCGCGTGGAGGAATCGTCGATCACGTCGTCGTGCACCAGCGCGCACGCGTGCAGCAGCTCCAACGCGGAAAACAGCAGCAGCACCTTGGAATCGGGCTCCGCGGTTGCCACCGCGCGCCAGCCCCAGTAGGCGAACGCCGGCCGCAGCCGCTTGCCCCCGCCGAGGACAAAATCTTCCAGGACGGCAATCAGATCGCGGTAGTCGTCACCGATGTAGGCGGTCTCGGTGCGCCGCTCGCGCAGGTACCGCCGAAGCCGGTCGGTCACGGCGCCGGTCAACTCGACGGTTGCCGCTGCTGCCGCTGCATCTAGGCTCAGCGCGGCGCCCCTTTCTTTCGATGGTTCGGTGCTCCACGGGCCCGACCAGTGTATTCGGCCTGGGCCGCGGGCCCCCAGTTGCTGCGCCCCTATGCTGGCGGGGTGCCTCGCCCTGGGCACTCGTCTGATGAAGAGGAGCCGCGTGACCCTCAACACCATCGCGCTCGAGCTGGTGCCCCCCAACGTGGAAGACGGTCGGGAGCGGGCGGAAGAAGACGCGCGAAAAGTGGTGCGGTACTCGGCCGAATCGGGTCTCGACGGCCGGATCCGGCACGTGATGATTCCGGGCATGATCGCCGAGGAGGACGACCGTCCCGTCGCGATGAAGCCGAAGCTGGACGTGCTGGACTTCTGGTCGATCATCAAACCCGGGCTGCCCAGGCTCGACGGCCTGTGCACCCAGGTCACGGCGTTCTCCGACGAGCGGTCCCTGCGCAAGCGGCTCACGCTGCTATCCGACGCGGGCATGCAGGGCGTGGTGTTCGTCGGAGTCCCGCGCACGATGAATGACGGTGAGGGCTCCGGGGTTGCGCCGACGGATGCTTTGTCGATCTACCGCGACCTGATCCCGAATCGTGGAGTGATCCTGATTCCGACGCGCGACGGCGAAGAGGGCCGGTTCAACTTCAAGTGCAACCAGGGCGCGACGTACGGCATGACGCAGTTGCTGTACTCCGACGCGATCGTGGGGTTTCTGACCGAATTCGCCAAGAACACCGATCACCGACCGGAGATCCTGCTGTCGTTCGGCTTCGTGCCGAAGGTGGAAAGCCGTGTGGGCCTGATCAACTGGCTCATCCAGGATCCGGGCAACGCCGCGGTGGCCGACGAGCAGGCGTTCGTCAAACGGCTGGCCGCCAGCGAGCCCGCGCAGAAGCGTCAGCTCATGGTGGATCTGTACAAGCGCGTGATCGACGGGGTCGGAGACCTGGGTTTCCCGCTGAGCATTCACCTCGAGGCCACCTATGGCGTCTCGGGTCCGGCGTTCGCGACCTTCGCGGAGATGCTGGCCTACTGGTCACCGGACCGGTCACCGGACCGGTCGCCCGACCGGCGGGTCTAGCTGGGCGGGTGATCCCGCGGCGCGGTGAACCGCTCGGAGCGGTCCCGGCCGACCCAGGCCAGTACCCCCACCACGGCAGCGGCCGCGAACGACGCGATTCCGAGCCAGACGCCCGCCCCGGTGAAGGACCGGGTATTGGGGTCGGTGTAGCGGGCCTGGGCGGTCATCGTGCTCACCACGCCCGGCTTGAGCTTCCACGACACGACGGTTGGCTCGATGTGATCGCCGTTCGTCGAGGTCACCACGCCGGGGAACGCGACGGTCAACTCGACGTCCGCGTCGTTGTCGGTCACCGACGTCAGATCCGCCCGGCCGTCCATGATCACCAGGTTGCCGCTTCTGCGCAGCGACAGATTCACGCCCTGGGCGTCGGCGTTCATATGAGCCAGCTGCGGCACCTCGGCGAACGTCAGATCGGAGAACACCGCCTGCGAGCCGACGTAGCCGTCGCTGTCGTAGTTCGACACCGCCACTTTTTGGCTGAACGGCAGGTCGCCGCCGAGCTGCGGGCCGGGGTCCTTGGGGCTTTTCGGCTTGGCCGCCGCGATGATCTCCCCGGACACCAGGTCGTCGGGTGAGATGGTCAGCGACGCTCGGACCCGCAGGCATCCCGTGGCCAGCGGGACAAGCAGCAGCAGCATCGCGATGACCAGCACGCGGCGCCGGCGGGCTGTGAATCCTCGGACTCTCAGTGATGCAGAGCTGGCGGGCACGAGGTCATCGTGCCAGATCCGGCATGTCTCCTATAGGGGCAGGGCGCGGCCCAGGATCGCGAACGCCCGTGGGTCACCGGCGAAGTGGTAGCGGCGGATAACGTCGGTGAATCCCAGCCGCCGGTACAACCGCCAGGCCCGGTTGGGCTCGCCGTTGGTTTCGGGCGTGGAGAGCAGGACGTTGCGCTCACCGCGGCCCGACAGCAGCCGCCGGGCAAGTGCCTCGCCCAGGCCGCGGCCCTGCGCGCGGGGGTGAATGTGCAATTCGGTCAGCTCGAAGTAGCTGGTCATCAGACGGGTGATCTCCTGAGACGGCAAGCCGCCGCGCTGCAGGCCCAGGACGACCTGCTGCTGCCACCACTGACCGGGGGCCCCGGGGTATCCGTAGGCCACGCCGAGCAGCGGTGCGTCGGTCAACTCCGCCGTCGAGGGTGCCGAGCCGGTTGCGTCGGCTTCGACGTCGGCTTCAACAACGGCGGCTCCCTGCCATCCCTGTCGCCGAATGTGCTCCAGCCACATCGCGGCGCGCTGGTTCCCGGTGCCTCTCGGGTAGCGCATCGCGTCGACGTAGACACCGAGGGCGTCACCGAGGCGGCGCTCCATATCGTCCGGCGGCAGATCGATGAGGAATATCGCCAACTCGCGGTGTCCTCCTCAGCCGTCCAGTGATTCGGTGTGGCGCCGTGCCGGGATCTCATCGGGGTGCCTCGGCCGTGCGCGCCTATCGCCATTATCGGACGCGGCGATGGGCGGCGGTCGAGCGGTCGCGCTAACGGGCTATCGCCGTTGCAGCCCACCTGATTGCCGGAATGATCGCCGGGCGGCGCGGGAGATAGAATCGCCGACGAACCAGTGGTACGCCGCAGATAGACCTCGTATCATCTGAGTTAGTTGCCCCCACAACGGGCATCCGCGTGATATCGATAGTTACGTGCCAAGCGGTCGGCAAGGAGGGACGAATGCCACTCTCCGATCATGAGCAGCGGATGCTCGATCAGATCGAGAGCGCGCTCTATGCCGAGGACCCCAAGTTCGCTTCGAGCGTACGTGGCGGGGGGTTCCGGGCGCCGACGGCACGGCGGCGGTTGCAGGGCGCGGCGCTGTTCATCATCGGTTTGGCGATGCTGGTGTCCGGCGTGGCATTCAGGGCGACGATGATCGGGAATTTCCCGATTCTCAGCGTCTTTGGCTTCATCGTGATGTTCGGCGGCGTGGTGTTCGCGATCACCGGTCCGCGGTTGGCCGGCAGGTCGGGCCACTCGGGTTCGATACCGGGAAGGCAGCAGCGTCGCGGCAAGGGTGGCGGGGGCTCGTTCACCAGTCGCATGGAGGACCGGTTCCGCCGTCGCTTCGACGATTAGCCGGATCGCCCGACACAGCATCACCTGACACAGCGGGGTAGCCGATGGCTACCCCGTTTTCGTGTTCGAGCCCAATTCGAGCCCGAAACGATCCGAAACCGAGCCCCACTTAGCCCCACCCGGGCGCCCCACTTGGCCCCACTGACCGACTTTGGCGCCTTGAAATGCGTGTTTCCGACGCCGCGATCGGGTCCCCGCGTGACCCCGGGCCGGCGTCGAGCGGCCCAACGTGGCGGATGACTCGGAAAACCCGGCGACGACACGGCAGTAATGGGGCGAAGTGGGGGATTGTGGGGTATGGTGGCTGAAGCGTTTGGGCGAGCGTTTGGGTGAGGCGAAAGCCGGGTCTCCATGGGAGGTGAGCTGGTGTTTCTCGGCACCTACACGCCCAAGCTCGACGACAAAGGGCGGCTGACGTTGCCCGCCAAATTTCGCGACGCACTGGCAGGGGGGTTGATGGTCACCAAGAGCCAAGATCACAGCCTGGCCGTGTACCCGCGGACGGAATTCGAACAGCTGGCCCGACGGGCGAGCAAGACATCGCGAAGCAACCCGGAAGCCAGGGCATTCCTGCGCAATCTGGCCGCCGGCACCGACGAGCAGCATCCCGACGCGCAGGGACGCATCACCTTGTCGTCCGACCATCGCCGCTATGCCAACCTCTCCAAGGACTGCGTCGTGATCGGGGCGGTCGACTACCTCGAGATCTGGGATGCGCAGGCCTGGCACGACTACCAGCAAACCCACGAAGAGAACTTCTCCGCGGCCAGCGATGAAGCACTCGGCGACATCATCTGAGGCGCATGCCCGTGCATCGTGGCCTCTGCCCGAACCGACCCTGGCGTACTTCCCCAACGCCAGGTTCGTGCGTTCGGACAGGGACCTCGGTGCCTGGGCATCCCGCCCGATCCGGGGAGGTGTTGCGGTGGTTGACGATCCAGAAGATTTGGGCCCACGAGACTTCGGCTCAGGGAAATTCGGACATGTGCCAGTCCTGGCGCAACGCTGCGTCGAGCTGCTCACCCCCGCATTGACCCGCAACCACGCGGACGGGTCGGGGGCGGTCCTCGTCGACGCCACCATCGGCGCGGGCGGGCATGCGGAGCGGTTCCTCACCGAATTGCCGGGCCTGCGGCTGATCGGGCTCGACCGTGACCCCAGCGCGCTCGACATCGCCCGGAATCGGCTGACGCAGTTCGAAGACCGAATCACGTTGGTGCACACGCGCTATGACGGGCTTGCCGCGGCGCTGGCTGAATCCGGTTACGCCCCAGCCGAATCGGTGGATGGTGTGTTGTTCGATCTCGGCGTTTCGTCGATGCAGCTCGATCGCGCGGAGCGCGGCTTTGCGTATGCCCAGGACGCGCCACTGGACATGCGGATGGACCCGGGCTCGCCGCTTACGGCGGCCGACATCGTCAACACCTACGACGAGCGCACCCTGACGGACATCCTGCGCCGCTACGGCGAGGAGCGGTTCGCGCGTCGCATTGCCGCCCACATCGTCCGGCAGCGTTCCCGCACCCCGCTGACGTCGACGTCCGAGCTGGTTGCCCTGATCTACCAAGCGGTTCCGGCACCTGCCCGGCGTACCGGCGGGCACCCGGCCAAGCGCACATTTCAGGCGCTGCGGATCGCGGTCAACGAGGAGCTGGACTCGCTGCGCGGCGCCATTCCCGCCGCGCTGGGCGCCCTCACCGCCGCGGGCCGCATCGTGGTGCTGGCCTACCAGTCCCTGGAAGACCGCATCGTCAAGCGCGTGTTCGCCGACGCGACCGCCTCGCGCTCGCCAGTGGACCTGCCGGTCGAGCTGCCGGGGCACGCGCCACGATTCAGGTCGTTGACGCGCGGCGCTGAACGCGCCGACGCCGCCGAGATCGAGCGCAACCCGCGCAGCGCCGCGGTGCGATTACGGGCCCTGCAACGGGTGCAGCCCGGGGTGGGACCGAATGCCGAAGCGCAGACAACCGGGAAGGGCGACGCATGAAGGCAAAGCGCGACACGCAGAAACGCCGCGCTGTCAATGACCGCCGGGATCGGCGCGACGGCGTCGCCCGCAAAGGCCGGCGCGCCGCCGCAGAGTCGGCATCGTCGCGGCGGACCCGGCCGGGCAGGAGCGCGGCGCCCGCCCGCGACGCCCGTGCGCCCAAATCGGGCCCGCAGACCAGCCCGATCGCCCGGCCGGTCGAGCGGGCGGCCCGTCCCAAGAGCACAAGCCAGGCCAAGGCCCGCGCAAAGGCGCGAAAAGCCAAGGCGCCCAAGGTTGTCCGGCCTCGTCTGAGCGAACGCTTGGCCAACCGGCTGGCATCGATTGACCTGCGGCCCCAGACCTTGGCGCGCAAGGTGCCGTTCGTCGTGCTGGTGATCGGGGCCCTCGGTCTGGGGCTGGGCCTGACGCTGTGGTTGTCCACCGATTCGGCGGAGCGCTCCTACCAGCTGAGCCACGCCCGGGAGAAGAACCGACTGCTGCAGCAGCAGAAGGAGTCGCTGGAACGCGATGTGCGCGAGGCGGAGTCGGCGCCGGCGCTCGCCGAGGCGGCCCGTAAGCAGGGCATGATCCCGACGCGGGACACCGCCCACCTGGTCCAGGATCCGGCCGGCAATTGGGTGGTGGTGGGCACGCCCAAGCCGGCCGACGGCGTTCCGCCGCCGCCGCTGAACACCAAGCTGCCCGAGCCGGGCCCACCGCCACCCGCGAAGCCGGCGGCGCTGCCCCCGGAGGTCCCGGTCCGGGTACAGCCCGCCCCAGCCGGCCCCGCCGGTCCTGGCGCTCCTAGTGTTCCTGGTGTTCCGCCGGCGCCGGTCAGGTCAGGGCCGGAGGCGTTGCTGCGGGCGCCCGACGGCTCGACGACGGTCGGCGGCCAGCACCTGACGCAGCCCGCTTCGCCGCTGCCCGGCATGCCCGGGGGGCCGGCCATCGGGCAGTTCCCCGGTGTGCTCCCGATGCCGGGCTTGCCGGCGCCCGCGAGTCCGGCGCCCCAAAGTCCCGCGACCGGGCCCCCCGAAGTGTCAATTCCGTTGGGCGGGCTGCCGATCCCGGCTGCGCCCCGGGTTCCCGCGCCGCTGCCCGCGGAAGTGCCGGTTCCGGTGCAACCGGGGGCGCTAGCGCCCCAGGCCGTGATGCCGGCACCGGCGATGGGTGTGCCCCGGTGACCCGCGGCGAGTCCCGGCGCGCCCGCCGGTCGCCGACGACCCGCGGTCCCGGTAGTGCGCGGGGAGCCAAGGAGATTGGGAAAACGAGGCGATCCCGCAAGCCGGAGAAAGCTCAGAAAACTCAGAAAGCCCAGAAAGCCCCGAAAGCCAAGGAGGCCAACAAGTCCCGCGCGGCGGGACGGTCCGATGCGCCGGGTCGCTCCGCACGGGAGCGACGGACCCGTCAGCTGGTGGACGCCGGCACGCGCGGCGCGTCGTTCGTTTTCCGGCATCGAGCCGGCAATGCGGCCATCTTGGCGCTGATGCTGGTGGCAGTGGTGCAGCTGTTCGTCCTGCAGGTGACGAACGCCCCGACACTGCGGGCGCAGGCGGCCGGCCAGCTCAAGGTCACCGACGTCGAAAAGGCCGTCCGCGGCAGCATCGTCGACCGCAACAACGAACGCCTGGCGTTCACGATCGAGTCGCGGGCGTTGACGTTCCAGCCGAAGCGGATTCGCAAGCAATTGGAAGAGGCCAAGAACAAGAACTCGGCCGCCCCCGATCCGCAGCAGCGGATGCGAGACATCGCCAAGGAGGTCGCGGCCCGGCTGAACAACAAGCCGGACTATCAGACCGTCCTGAAGAAGTTGCAGGGCAACGACAACTTCGTCTACCTGGCTCGCGCCGTCGACCCCGCCGTCGCCGGCGCGATCTCCGACAAGTATCCCGAAGTCGGTTCGGAGCGACAGGATCTGCGCCAGTACCCGGGCGGATCGCTGGCGGCCAACATCGTCGGCGGCATCGACTGGGACGGGCACGGCCTGCTCGGGCTGGAGGATTCGCTGGACGCCGTATTGTCGGGAACCGACGGCTCGGTCACTTACGACCGGGGCTCGGACGGCGTGGTCATCCCCGGCAGCTACCGCAACCGGCACCGGGCGGTCAACGGTTCGACCGTCCAGCTCACCATCGACGACGACATCCAGTTCTACGTTCAGCAGCAGGTCCAGCTGGCGAAGGATGCGTCTGGGGCGCACAACGTTTCGGCCGTCGTGCTGGACGCCAAGAACGGCGACGTGCTGGCCATGGCCAACGACAACACCTTCGACCCGTCGCAGGACATCGGGCGTCAGGGTGACAAGCAGTTGGGCAACCTGGTGGTGTCCTCGCCGTTCGAGCCGGGGTCGGTGAACAAGGTGATCACCGCGTCCTCGGTCATCGAATACGGCCTGTCCAACCCTGACGAGGTGCTGCAGGTACCCAACTCGATCCAGATGGGCGGGGTCACCGTGCATGACGCCTGGGAACACGGCGTGATGCCCTACACCACCACCGGCATATTCGGAAAGTCGTCGAACATCGGCACCCTGATGCTGGCGCAGCGTGTTGGCCCGGAACGCTTCTACGACATGCTCCGCAAGTTCGGGCTGGGTCAGCGCACCGGCGTCGGGCTGCCCGGTGAGAGTGCCGGGGTGGTGCCGCCTATCGACCAGTGGTCGGACAGCACCTTCTCGAACCTGCCTATCGGCCAAGGGCTTTCGATGACCCTGCTGCAGATGACAGACATGTACCAGACCATCGCCAACGACGGGGTGCGGGTACCGCCGCGGATTATCAAGGCCACTATCGCGCCCGACGGCACTCGCACCGAAGAATCCCGCCCGGAGGGGATTCGGGTGGTGTCGCAGCAGACGGCGCAGACCGTGCGGGGCATGCTGCGCGCCGTAGTGCAGCGCGACCCGATGGGGTACCAGCAGGGCACCGCGCCGGCGGCCGGTGTACCCGGCTATCAGATTGCCGGCAAGACGGGCACCGCCCAGCAGATCAACCCCGGCTGCGGTTGCTACTTCGACGACGTCTACTGGATCACCTTCGCGGGGATGGCGCCCGCCGACAATCCCCGTTACGTCATCGGCATCATGATGGACAACCCGCAGCGCAACGCCGACGGCACGCCGGGACACTCGGCGGCCCCGCTGTTCCACAACATCGCCGGCTGGCTGATGCAGCGGGAGAACGTCCCGTTGTCACCCGACCCGGGCCCCCCGCTGACGCTGCAGGCCATGTAGCGGCCGACCACCCCCGCAAATACCCAATCGAACGCGACGACACCTCACGGCCCGGCTGCGCCTAGGTAGGGTGTCATGGCTGATCATGGGGATCACGCGGCGTCTTCAGGGAGGTGACACAGGTGGTGGCCACTGGGTTGCGTCCCCGCGACACCGCGGGCGTGCGGCTGCCCGCACTGGCCGCCCAGGTGGGCGCCGTTCTCGCGGGCCAGGCCGCGACCGTGCCGGACGTGGCGATCACCGGCGTGACGCTGCGTGCTCAGGATGTTCAGCCCGGTGACCTGTTCGCCGCCCTGCCTGGCTCGTCCACCCACGGCGCGCGGTTTGCCGGTGAGGCGATCGAGCGCGGCGCCGTCGCGGTGCTCACCGACGCCGCCGGGCTCACCGAGATGAGCACCAGCAAGGGCACCAGCGTGCCCACCCTGGTCCACCCCGCGCCGCGCAGCGTGCTCGGTGGCATTGCCGGCACGGTGTACGGAAACCCGTCCGACAAGATGACCATCGTCGGCATCACCGGAACGTCGGGCAAGACCACCACCACTTATCTCGTCGAGTCCGGTCTGCGGTCGGGCGGGCGCACCCCGGGGCTCATCGGCACCGTCGGCATCCGCATCGACGGCGTCGACGTCCCAAGCACGCTGACGACGCCGGAGGCGCCCGCGCTGCAGGCGATGCTGGCCGCCATGGCCGAGCGCGGGGTCGACACCGTGGTCATGGAGGTATCCAGCCACGCGCTGACGCTGGGCCGGGTGGACGGCACCGGGTTCGCGGTGGGCGGTTTCACCAACCTGTCCCGTGACCACCTCGACTTTCACCCCACGATGGCCGACTACTTCGAGGCCAAGGCGTTGCTGTTCGACCCCAGCTCCGCGCTGCGCGCCCGGACCGCGGTGGTGTGCATCGACGACGACGCCGGGCGCGCGATGGCCGCCCGGGCGGGGGCCGCGATCACCGTCAGCGTCGAAGACCAGCCCGCCGATTGGCGAGCCGTCGACGTCGCGCCGATGGGAGCCGGGGGACAGGAGTTCACCGCCGTCGACCCCGCCGGCGTCCGGCACCGGGTCGGCATCCGGTTGCCCGGGCGTTACAACGTCGCCAATTGCCTTGTCGCGCTGGCCATTCTCGACACCGTCGGGGTCTCCGTCGAACGGGCGTCGCCGGGACTGCTCGAAACCCGGGTCCCGGGGCGGCTGGAAGAGATCGACTGCGGCCAGGATTTTCTCGCGCTGGTCGACTACGCGCACAAGCCGGGCGCGTTGCGGGCCGTGCTGACCACGCTGCTGCGGCCGGGTCGACGGCTGGCGGTGGTGTTCGGTGCTGGCGGCGACCGCGACCCGGGCAAACGGCGGCCGATGGGCGAAATCGCCTCCGAGCTCGCCGATTTGGTCGTCGTCACCGACGACAACCCGCGCGACGAGGACCCCGCGGCAATCCGGCGCGAGATCCTCGCGGGAGCGGCCGCGGGCAAGGCCCAGGTCGTCGAGATCGGCGACCGCCGCGCGGCCATCGACCACGCCGTCGCCTGGGCCGGCCCGGGCGACGTCATCGTGATCGCCGGCAAGGGCCACGAGACCGGGCAGCGCAGCGCGGGCCAGACCCGCCCCTTCGACGACCGGGTGGAGCTCGCCGACGCGATACGGGCCCGCGGGGCCGCGCGATGATCGACCTGACCGTCGCCCAGATCGCCGAGATCGTCGGCGGCACGCTGGCGGACATCTCACCGGAGACCGCTGCGCAACTCCGCGTCACCGGGAGCGTCGAATTCGACTCGCGTGCAATCGGTCCCGGTGGGCTGTTCTTGGCTCTGCCCGGCGCCCGATCGGATGGGCACGACCATGCCGGCTCGGCGGTCGCCGCCGGCGCGGTCGCCGTGCTGGCCGCCCGGCCGGTCGGGGTCCCCGCCATCGTGGTGCCGCCGGCGGACCCCGCGGACTCGCGCGCCGGCGTCCTCGAACATGACGCCGACGGGTCGGGCGCCGCGGTCCTGGCCGCTTTGGCCAAGCTGGCCACGGCGGTGGCCGCGGAACTGGTCGCCGGCGGGCTGACCATCATCGGCATCACCGGCTCGTCGGGAAAGACCTCCACGAAAGACTTGGTGGCCGCCGTGCTGCGGCCGCTGGGCGAGGTGGTGGCCCCGCCCGGATCGTTCAACAACGAACTGGGCCATCCCTGGACGGTGTTGCGCGCGACGCGGGGCACCGACTTCTTGATCCTGGAGATGTCGGCGCGTCATCCCGGCAACATCGCCGAGCTGGCGCGCATCGCCCCGCCCGCGATCGGGGTGGTCCTCAACGTCGGCACCGCCCACCTGGGTGAGTTCGGCTCGCACGAGGCCATTGCCCGCACCAAAGCCGAACTGCCACAAGCTATTCCGGAATCTGGCGTGGTCATCCTCAACGTCGACGACCCGACGGTGGCCGCGATGGCTCATGTCACAGCGGCCTGGGTGGTCCGGGTGAGTCGAGTCAGCCAGACCGAATCCGGGCCCAGCGACGTCTGGGCGGAAAACGTGTCGCTGGACGAATTGGCCAGGCCGCGTTTTACCCTGCACGCGATGAACCCGCAAGGCGCCGTCGAGGCCGAGGTGCAACTCGGCGTGTACGGCGATCACCAGGTCACCAACGCGCTGTGCGCCGCCGCCGTCGCGCTGCAATGCGGCGCCAGTGTGGAACAGGTGGCCGCCGCGCTTGCCGAAGCCGGGCCGGTGTCGAGCCACCGGATGCAGGTGACCACCCGCCCCGACGGGGTGACGGTGATCGACGACGCCTACAACGCCAACCCCGACTCGATGCGAGCCGGGCTGCAGGCGCTGGCCTGGATCGCCCACGGCGGCGAAGAACACCGGGCGCGGCCCCGGCGCAGCTGGGCCGTCCTGGGCGAAATGGCCGAGCTCGGCGACGACGCGATAACCGAGCACGATCGCATCGGCCGGCTGGCGGTGCGCTTAGATGTGTCTCGACTCGTTGTGGTGGGAATGGGGAGGTCGATGAGCGCCATGCACCACGGAGCGGTCATGGAGGGCTCGTGGGGCTCGGAGACCGGTCCGGGGGCCGATAGAGGGGCCGTGAACGTCGCCGACGGCGACGCCGCCCTCGCGTTGCTGCGGGCCGAACTGCAACCCGGCGACGTGGTGCTGGTCAAGGCCTCGAACGCGGCCGGACTCGGTGGCCTCGCCGACGCGCTCGCCGCTGAAGACACGGCCGGCGGGGCTCGCCCATGAGACAGATCCTCATCGCCGTCGCCGTCGCGGTGGCCGTCTCAATCCTGTTGACTCCAGCGCTGATCCGGCTGTTCACCAAGCAGGGCTTCGGCCACCACACCCGCGAGGACGGGCCGCCCAGCCACCACACCAAACGCGGCACGCCGTCGATGGGCGGGGTGGCGATCGTGGCCGGCCTCTGGGCCGGCTATCTGGGCGCACACCTCGTCGGGCTGGCCTTCGACGGTGCGGGGATCTCCGCATCCGGCCTGCTGGTGCTGGGCCTGGCCACCGCGCTCGGAGGCGTCGGATTGGTCGATGACCTGATCAAGATCCGCCGGTCGCGCAACCTCGGGCTGAACAAGACGGCCAAGACGGTCGGGCAGATCACCGCCGCGGTGTTGTTCGGCGTTCTGGTGTTGCAGTTCCGCAATGCCGACGGCTTGACACCGGCGAGCGCGGATTTGTCCTACGTCCGCGAAATCGCCACCGTCACACTGGCTCCCGGGCTTTTCGTGCTGTTCTGCGTGGTCGTCGTCAGCGCCTGGTCCAACGCGGTTAATTTCACCGATGGCCTGGACGGGCTGGCCGCCGGAACCATGGCGATGGTCACCGGGGCCTACGTTCTGATCACCTTCTGGCAGTACCGCAACGCATGCGTCACCGCGCCAGGGCTGGGCTGCTACAACGTGCGCGATCCGCTGGATCTGGCGATCATCGCGGCCGCGACCGCGGGCGCGTGCATCGGCTTTCTGTGGTGGAATGCCGCGCCGGCCAAGATCTTCATGGGGGACACCGGGTCGCTGGCGCTCGGTGGCATCATCGCGGGGTTGTCGGTCACCAGCCGCACCGAGATCCTCGCCGTCGTGCTGGGTTCCCTGTTCGTCGCCGAGGTCACCTCGGTTGTCCTGCAAATCCTGGCTTTTCGCACCACCGGGCGCCGGGTGTTCCGAATGGCGCCCTTCCATCATCATTTCGAGTTGGTCGGCTGGGCCGAAACCACGGTGATCATCCGCTTCTGGCTGCTCACCGCGATCACCTGCGGTCTGGGCGTGGCCCTTTTCTACGGTGAGTGGCTGGCCGCGATCGGTGCCTGACATGTCCGGGCTCGAGCCGCTGACGCCGGGCGCGCCGGTGCTGGTCGCCGGTGGCGGCGTCACGGGCAGGGCGGCTCTGGCGGCCCTGAAGCGGTTTGGTGCGGCCGCGACGCTGTGTGACGACGATCCCGCCACGCTGCGCGGCTACGCCGAGAGCGGGGTGGTCACCATGGCCACATCGACTGCCACGCAACGGATCTCAGACTTCGCCTTGGTCGTCACCAGCCCCGGCTTCGCGCCGACGACGCCGCTGCTGGCCGCCGCCGCGACTGCCCAGGTGCCAGTCTGGGGTGACGTGGAGCTGGCCTGGCGGCTGGAGGCGGCGGGCTACTACGGGCCGCCGCGCCGCTGGCTGGTCGTCACCGGCACGAACGGCAAAACCACGACGACGTCGATGCTGCAGGCCATGTTGATGGCGGCGGGCCGGCGCAGCCTGCTGTGCGGCAACATCGGCACCCCGGTGCTGGATCTCCTCGAAGAGGATTCGGCCGAGCCCGCCGAGCTGCTGGCCGTCGAGCTGTCCAGTTTCCAGCTGCACTGGGCGCCGTCGTTGCGGCCCGAGGCGGGCGTGGTGCTCAACATCGCCGAAGACCACCTGGACTGGCATGGCACTTTGGCCGACTACGCCGCGGCCAAGGCCCGCGTGCTGAACGGCCGGGTCGCGGTCGTCGGCCTGGACGACGCCCGGGCCGCCGCTCTGCTGGACACCGCGGCGGCGCCGGTGCGGGTCGGCTTTCGGCTCGGTGAGCCGGCCGCCGGCGAACTCGGCGTGCGCGGTGGCCAGCTGGTCGACCGCGCCTTCGCCGACGATCTGACGCTGTTGCCGGCCGAGTCGATACCGGTGCCGGGCCCCGTCGGGGTTCTCGACGCCCTGGCCGCCTCAGCGCTGGCCCGCAGCGTCGGTGTGCCCGCCGAGGCGATCGCGGCCGCGATCGCCTCGTTCCAGGTGGGCCGGCATCGGGCGGAGGTGGTGGCCGTCGCCGACGGGATCACCTATGTCGACGACTCGAAGGCCACCAACCCGCACGCCGCCGAGGCGTCGGTGTTGGCCTACCCACGGGTGGTCTGGGTGGCGGGTGGTTTGCTGAAGGGCGCATCGATCGACGCCGAGGTCGCGAGGATCGCATCTCGGCTGGTCGGAGCGGTGCTCATCGGCCGAGATCGCGGAGAGGTTGCAGAGGCGTTATCGCGACACGCGCCGGATGTCCCCGTCGTCCACGTTGTGACAGGCGAGGATGCTGATATGTATGCGACTGCTGTGGTCTCTGATACCCATGTGACAGAAGTGAAACTTTCGAGCGACGACCTCGGCATTCGCGTCATGACCGCGGCCGTGGACGCGGCCCGTGACATGGCAAAGGCCGGCGACACGGTGCTGCTGGCGCCGGCCGGCGCATCGTTTGACCAGTTCACCGGCTACGCCGACCGTGGCGACGCGTTCGCGGCCGCCGTGCGCGCGGCGCTCCGGTAGGCGGGTATGGGTCACGCGCTGAACCGGTTCTTACGCCGGGACAAGGGAAAGAACGCAACCCCGGCCGAGCGGGCCGAGGCCGAAGAGCCGGACGCCGCGAAGGACGCACCCGCGCCCGACGCCATGGTCGACGAGGAACTCGACGACACGGGTCCCAACGACGAGGCCTCCGAGGTTCCGGCCGAGCCCGAAGCGAAGTCCGAGGCCAAGTCCGATGCCGACGCTGAAGACGCAAAGCCGCGGGCTCAGGCTTCCGGAAGCGAAGACGGCGGCCCGCGCAAGCGCTTCGGCGCCTGGCTGGGCCGCCCGATGACCTCGTTCCACTTGATCATCGCGATCGCCGGTTTGCTGACCACGCTCGGCCTGATCATGGTGCTGTCGGCGTCCGGCGTGCGGTCCTACGGCGACGACGGCTCGGCCTGGGTGATCTTCGGCAAGCAGGTCCTGTGGACGGTCATCGGGGTCATCGGCGCCTACTTCGCGATGCGGATGCCGGTGCGGTTCATCCGCCGTGTCGCGTTCCCCGGATACGTGGTCACCATCATCTTGCTGGTGCTGGTGCTGGTCCCGGGAATCGGCAACCTGGCCAACGGCTCTCGCAAGTGGTTCGTGATCGCCGGCTTTTCCATGCAGCCATCCGAGTTGGCGAAGATCGCGTTCGCCATCTGGGGCGCGCACCTGCTGGCGGCGCGACGAATGGAGCGGGCCTCGCTGCGCGAGATGCTGATCCCGTTGGTGCCCGCGGCGGTCATCGCGCTGGCGCTGATCGTGGCCCAGCCCGACCTCGGGCAGACGGTCTCGCTGGGCATCATCCTGCTGGCCCTGCTCTGGTATGCCGGCCTGCCGCTGCGGGTCTTCGTCACGTCGCTGTTCGCGGTCTTCGTCGCGGGCGCGATCCTGGCGATGTCGGCCGGTTACCGCTCGGACCGGGTGCGCTCGTGGATGAACCCGGAAACCGACCCGCAGGACACCGGTTACCAGGCGCGACAGGCGAAATTCGCGCTGGCCCACGGCGGCATCTTCGGCGACGGTCTGGGCCAGGGTGTGGCGAAGTGGAACTACCTGCCCAACGCGCACAACGACTTCATCTTCGCGATCATCGGCGAGGAGCTCGGCTTCGTCGGGGCGTTCGCGCTGCTGGTGCTGTTCGGGTTGTTCGCCTACACCGGCATGCGGATCGCGCGCCGCTCCGCCGACCCGTTCCTGCGGCTGCTGACCGCCACCACCACGATGTGGGTGCTGGGCCAGGCGTTCATCAACATCGGCTACGTGATCGGCGTGCTGCCGGTCACCGGTTTGCAGCTGCCGCTCATATCTGCCGGCGGAACATCAACGGCCGCAACACTTTTCATGATAGGAATCGTCGCCAACGCGGCGCGCCATGAGCCCGAGGCGGTCGCCGCGCTGCGCGCCGGCCGCGACGACAAGATGAACCGGCTGCTGCGGTTGCCGCTGCCCCAGCCGTATGTGCCCACGCGCATCGAGGCGTTCCGCGATCGCAAGCGGACCCGACCCGCTGCCGGGGGCCGAAAGGCCGCCCAGGGGCCGGCCCGGAAGGCTGCCCGGAACCCCGAGCCGCCGCTGCGGCCGGCTTTCCCCCGTACGGCTGCCCGCGCGGCCCGGCGCTCAGGGCATCATGGATCTGGCCAGCGCCGCGCCAGTCAGGCTGCCGGCCAGCGTCAACCACGGCGCGCTCGTGCATTGGAAGGTCAGCGTTACGGGTGAACAACACGGTCAGGAAGGCGACCGGCGGGCGGGGGAAAAATTCCTCGCCCGCCGGTGCCGCTTTGTCGGTCGTCCTGGCCGGTGGTGGCACCGCGGGGCACGTCGAGCCGGCGATGGCCGTCGCCGACGCGCTGTCCGCACTGGATCCGCAGGTCCGGATCACCGCGCTGGGCACCGCGCGCGGGCTGGAGACCAGGCTGGTGCCCGAGCGCGGCTATCACCTCGAGCTGATCACGCCGGTCCCGCTGCCGCGTAAGCCCACGGGCGATCTGGCGCGGCTGCCGACGCGGGTGTGGCGCGCCGTCCGAGAGACCCGGGCGGTGCTCGACGCCGTCGACGCCGACGTGGTCATCGGATTCGGCGGTTACGTAGCCCTGCCCGCCTACCTCGCCGCGCGCGGCATCCCCGGGCCCTTCGGTCATTTACGTCGCCGCAGGCGCCGGATTCCGGTGGTTATCCACGAGGCCAACGCCCGCGCCGGGCTGGCCAATCGCGTCGGCGTGCGCAGCGCGGACCGGGTGCTGTCGGCGGTGCCGGATTCCGGGCTGCCGCGCGCCGAAGTGGTCGGCGTCCCGGTACGCGCGGCCATCACCGCGCTGGACCGCGCGGCGCTGCGGGCCGAAGCACGCCAGCACTTCGGCTTCGCTCCCGACGCGCGCGTGCTGCTGGTTTTCGGGGGTTCCCAGGGCGCCGTCTCGCTCAACCGCGCGGTCTCGGGCGCCGCCGCCGAGCTGGCCGCCGCGGGCGTGTCCGTGCTGCATGCGCACGGCCCCAAGAACACCCTCGAACTGCGCACACCCGAGCCCGGCGATCCGCCCTACGTGGCGGTGCCATATCTGGACCGGATGGACCTGGCCTACTCCGCCGCGGACCTGGTGATCTGTCGTTCCGGCGCGATGACGGTCGCCGAAGTGTCGGCGGTGGGCCTGCCGGCCATCTACGTGCCGTTGCCGATCGGCAACGGCGAGCAGCGGCTCAACGCCCTGCCGGTGGTCGACGCCGGCGGCGGCGTGCTCGTCGCCGACGCGGATCTGACGCCGGGCCTGGTCGCTCGGCGGGTGATCGGGTTGCTGACCGATCCGCCGCGGCTCGCGGCGATGACCGCGGCGGCCGCCCGGGTGGGGCATCCGGATGCGGCGCGGCAGGTGGCCCAGGCGGCGCTAGACACCGCACGCCAGGCCCGAAGGGCGCGGCTGGCGGCCGGGGGCCGGCGGTGAGCGGCACCGAGCCGTTGCCCCGCGAGCTGCCTCCCCAGCTACCTCCCGAGCTGCAGCGGGTGCACATGGTGGGTATCGGGGGCGCTGGCATGTCCGGCATCGCGCGCATCCTGCTGGACCGGGGCGGCCAGGTATCCGGCTCGGACGCCAAGGAATCGCGCGGCATCCACGCGTTGCGGGCCCGCGGCGCGCTGATCCGGATCGGACATGACGCGTCGTCGCTGGATCTGCTGCCCGGCGGCGCCACCGCGGTCATCACCACCCACGCCGCCATCCCGAAGACCAACCCGGAGCTCGTCGAGGCCCGGCGCCGCGGCATTCCGGTGGTGCTGCGACCGGTGGTGCTCGCCAAGCTGATGGCTGGGCGCACCACGCTGATGGTCACCGGCACGCATGGCAAGACCACGACGACGTCGATGCTGATCGTGGTACTGCAGCACTGCGGGCTGGACCCCTCGTTCGCGGTCGGCGGCGAACTCGGCGAGGCCGGCACCAACGCCCACCACGGCAGCGGCACTTGCTTCGTCGCCGAGGCCGACGAAAGCGACGGCTCGCTCCTCGAGTACACGCCCAACGTCGCGGTGGTCACCAACATCGAGACCGACCACCTGGACTTCTACGGCAGCGCCGATGCCTATGTCGGGGTGTTCGACACCTTCGTGGAGCGGCTCGCCCCGGGCGGAGCGCTGGTGGTGTGCGCCGACGACCCCGGGGCGGCGGCGCTGGCCCAACGCAGTGCCGAGTTGGGCCTCCGTGTGCTGCGATACGGGTCCGGGTCGGCGGGGGAGTCGGACCCAGACCTGGCCGGCGCGCTGCTGTCGTGGGAGCAGCAGGGCACCGGGGCCGTCGCGGACATCCAGTTGGCCGGCGAATCGCAGCCGCGGGTGATGCGGCTTTCGGTGCCCGGGCGGCACATGGCGCTCAACGCGCTGGGCGCGCTGCTCGCGGCGGTCGAGGTCGGCGCCCCCGCCGACGCTGTGCTCGACGGGCTCGCCGGCTTCGAAGGGGTGCGGCGCCGATTCGAACTCGTCGGGTCGGCGAGCGTCGGCAAGGGGTCGGTGCGGGTATTCGACGACTACGCCCACCATCCGACCGAGATCAGCGCGACGCTCGCGGCGGTGCGCACCGTGCTCGAGCAGAGCGGTGAGGGCCGCTCGCTGGTGGTGTTCCAGCCCCATTTGTATTCGCGGACAAAGGCTTTCGCGGCGGATTTCGGGCACGCGCTGGATGCCGCCGACGAGGTGTTCGTGCTCGACGTCTACGGGGCACGCGAGCAACCCCTCGCCGGTGTCAGCGGGGCCAGCGTCGCCGAGCACGTCAGCGTGCCGGTGCGCTACCTTCCGCATTTCTCGGCGGTGGCCGAGGAGGTGGCGGCCGCCGCCGGGCCCGGCGACGTCATCGTGACGATGGGTGCCGGCGACGTGACGCTGCTGGGGCCGGAGATCGTGACCGCGCTGCGGGTGCGGGCCAACCGCGCCGCGCCCGGCCAGCCCGGGGTGCCGCAATGAGCGAACCCGACGACGCCACACCGACTGCCCCGCCGACCGACCTGGCGGCCGGCTCGGACGGTTCGGACGCCGAGAACGCGGTCACCGAACCGCTGGAGGCGCAAAACGGTGAAACTCAAGCGGAGGAGCCCGAATTCGAGGGGCCGCGGCGGCGTGCCCGCCGCGAACGCGCCGAGCGCCGAGCCGCGCAGGAGCGCGCCCGCGCGATCGAGGAAGCGCGCCGCGAGGCCAAGCGCCGCGTCAGTGGGCGCATCGCCAACCAGCCCAAACCCGTTGCGCGGGGCGTTGTTCGAGGCCTGAAGATGTTGTTGGCGTCGGTGGTGATCGCCGTCGTCGGGGTCGGGCTCGGGCTGATTCTGTACTTCACGCCCGCGATGTCGGCCCGCAACATCGTGGTCACCGGGCTTTCGGTGGTGACCCGCGAGGAGGTCCTCGACGCCGCGCGGGTGCGGCCCGGCACCCCGCTCTTGCAGATCAACACCAACCAGGTCGCGGACCGGGTCGCGACGATCCGCCGGGTGGCCAGCGCGCGGGTCCAACGGCAGTACCCGTCGGCGCTGCGGATCACCATCGTCGAGCGAGTCCCGGTGGCAGTGAAGGACTTTGCGGACGGTCCGCACCTGTTCGACCGCGACGGCGTTGACTTCGCGACGGCCCCGCCGCCGCCGGCGTTGCCGTACCTGGATGTCGCCAATCCGGGGCCGACGGACCCGGTGACCAAGGCCGCGCTGCAGGTTTTGTTGGCGCTGCGTCCCGAGGTCGCGGGTCAGGTCGCTCGGGTCGCGGCGCCCTCGGTGGCGTCGATCACCCTGACCCTGGGCGATGGGCGGGTGGTGATCTGGGGTACCACCGACCGCACCGAGGAGAAGGCCGAAAAGCTGGTGGCGTTGTTGACGCAGCCCGGGAAGACCTACGACGTGTCCAGTCCCGACCTACCGACCGTGAAGTAGCAGCGCACGCACGAATGTGCGGCCAGCCGCACGCTCGGCGCCGAATGTGCGGCCAGCCGCACGTTCGATGTCACAAAAATTTGCGCGCCGCGCGTCGGCGCGCCTGCGAGATTCGCGCGCGTCATGCCCATACTGTTCTGGTTGCGCGGAACTACTTGACATAACTCTAAATCTATGGTTGAGGTTGAGAGTTTGCCAGGCGGAGACACCGAGTCCCACCAGGGAGGAAGAGAAATGATGACCCCCCCGCACAACTACTTGGCCGTCATCAAGGTCGTGGGTATCGGTGGCGGCGGCGTCAACGCCGTCAACCGGATGATCGAGCAGGGCCTCAAGGGCGTGGAGTTCATCGCGATCAACACCGACGCGCAGGCGTTGTTGATGAGCGATGCCGACGTCAAGCTCGACGTCGGCCGCGACTCCACCCGTGGATTGGGCGCCGGCGCGGACCCCGAGGTGGGACGCCGGGCCGCCGACGACGCCAAGGACGAGATCGAGGAACTGCTGCGCGGGGCCGACATGGTGTTCGTCACCGCCGGCGAAGGCGGCGGCACGGGCACCGGCGGGGCACCCGTCGTCGCCAGCATCGCCCGCAAACTCGGTGCGTTGACCGTCGGCGTCGTCACTCGGCCGTTCTCGTTCGAGGGCAAGCGGCGCAGCAATCAGGCCGAAACCGGCATCAACTCGCTGCGCGAGAGCTGCGACACCCTGATCGTGATCCCCAACGACCGGCTGCTGCAGATGGGGGATGCCGCGGTGTCGCTGATGGACGCGTTCCGCAGCGCCGACGAGGTACTGCTCAACGGCGTGCAGGGCATCACCGACCTGATCACCACGCCGGGGCTGATCAACGTCGACTTCGCCGACGTTAAGGGCATCATGTCGGGCGCGGGTACGGCGCTGATGGGCATCGGTTCGGCACGCGGCGAGGGCCGCTCGCTCAAGGCCGCCGAGATCGCCATCAACTCGCCACTGCTGGAGGCGTCCATGGAGGGCGCGCAGGGCGTGCTGATGTCGATCGCCGGCGGCAGCGACCTGGGTCTGTTCGAGATCAACGAGGCGGCATCGCTGGTGCAGGACGCCGCCCACCAGGACGCCAACATCATCTTCGGCACCGTCATCGACGACTCGCTGGGCGACGAGGTGCGGGTCACCGTCATCGCGGCGGGCTTCGACGCGTCCGGCCCCGGTCGCAAGCCGCTGCTCGGCGGCAGTGCCGACAAGGGGGAGAAGGCCGGCGCGCACCGCATCGAGTCGGCCAAGGCCGGCAAGCTGACCTCGACGCTGTTCGAGCCCGTCGACGCCGTCAGTGTGCCGGTGCACACCAACGGTTCGACGCTGAGCATTGGTGGCGACGACGACGACGTCGACGTGCCGCCGTTCATGCGCCGCTGAGGGTCTCAATTTGCTTGCCAGTCCGCGACAAACCGGCCGCGGCGGGACGTCGCTGACACCTGAACGGCAACGGCGTCCGGATACTGGGCATGTGAGCGTTCGCATCCGGCGGGTGACCACCACCCGCGCGGGCGGCGTCTCGGTGGCGCCGTTCGACTCCTTCAACCTCGGCGACCACGTCGGCGACGACCCGAAGGCCGTCGCCGCCAACCGCGCCCGGCTGGCCGCCGCCATCGGCCTGAGCGTTAAGGGGGGCACCGACCGGGTGGTGTGGATGAACCAGGTGCATGGCGATCGAGTCGAGGTGGTCGACGAGCCACAGAGAGCCGCCGTCGGCGGCGGGGTGGGCACCGACGCGTTGGTGACCACCACGCCCCGACTGGCGCTCGCGGTGGTCACCGCCGACTGTGTGCCGGTGTTGCTGGCCGACGCGCGCGCGGGCGTGGCCGCGGCGGTGCATGCCGGCCGCGTCGGGGCTCAGCGCGGCGTGGTCGCCCGCGCGGTGGAGACGATGCTGCGGCTGGGCGCGCACGCGGTCGACATATCGGCCCTGCTCGGCCCGGCGGTCAGCGGCCGTCACTACGAGGTGCCCGAGGCCATGGCCGACGAGGTCGAGGCGGCACTGCCGGGCAGCCGCACCACGACGGCGGCCGGGACGCCCGGACTCGATCTCCGCGCCGGAATCGCTTGCCAGCTAAAGGATTTGGGTGTCACGTCGATCGACATCGATCCGCGCTGCACGGTGGCCGACCCGACACTCTTCAGCCATCGCCGGGGTGCGCCGACCGGGCGGCTGGCATCACTGGTCTGGATGGAGTGACCGCTGTGGCGGTGGACATGGGGGCGGCGGGGTCGAGTCAAGGAAACCGCGAATCGGAATTGACTCATGCGTTGGCGGCGGTGCGTTCGCGACTCGCGATGGCCGCGGAAGCGGTGGGTCGCAATGTCGGCGAAATTGAACTTCTCCCCATTACCAAATTCTTTCCAGCAACCGATGTTGCGATTTTGTCTCGATTGGGTTGTCGGTCCGTTGGCGAATCGCGCGAGCAGGAAGCCGCGGCAAAGGTGGCCGAACTCACTCGATTGTCAGAAGCTGCGGGTCGAACTGATACGGGGCACGCGGATTGGCGGGAACTGCACTGGCACATGGTTGGGCGGATTCAGCGGAAGAAAGCCCGTTCCCTGGCTCGCTGGGCCCACACCGCCCACTCGGTCGACAGCGCGCAGCTGGTTACCGCGCTCGACCGGGCCGTCGCAACGGCCCTGGCCGAGGGCAGCCGCCACAACCCCTTGCGGGTCTACGTGCAGGTGAGCCTCGACGGCGACGCGTCGCGCGGCGGGGTGGACGTCCGGGCGCCGGGGGCCATCGACGACCTCTGCGGCCGGGTTCAGCAGTCGAAATGCCTGGAGCTGGTCGGACTGATGGGCATCCCGCCGCTGGACTGGGACCCGGACGAGGCCTTTGGCCGGCTGCAATCGGAGCACCGTCGGGTCCTCGAATCGCACCCGAACGCGGTAGGCCTGTCCGCCGGCATGTCCGACGATCTGGAAATTGCCGTCAAACATGGTTCGACGTGTGTGCGTGTCGGTACCGCGCTATTGGGTCCGCGGCGGTTACCGTCACCGTGAGTAGTCACTGTAGTCACACCTTCATCACAGACACCAATAATCCCAGGGGCTAGAAGGGGTCAACGCAATGAGCACACTGCATAAGGTCAAGGCCTACTTCGGTATGGCCCCCATGGACGACTACGACGACGAGTACTACGACGACCACGCTCCCTCGCGCGGCTTCCCGCGCCCCCGCTTCGACGACGGGTACGGCCGCTACGAGGGACGCGACTACGACGATCCACGCGGGGACCTGCGCGGTGACCCGGACTACCCGCCGCCCGGTGGCTATCGCGGCGGCTACGGCGACGAACCGCGATACAGCCCCGTCCATCCCCGCGACTTCGACCGGTCCGAGATGAGCAGGCCGCGCCTGGGGTCGTGGTTGCGCAATTCCACCCGCGGCGCACTGGCGATGGACCCACGCCGGATGGCGATGATGTTCGAAGAAGGCCACCCGCTGTCGAAGATCACCACGCTGCGACCCAAGGATTACAGCGAAGCCCGCACCATCGGCGAGCGGTTCCGGGACGGTACCCCGGTCATCATGGACCTGGTGTCGATGGACAACGCCGACGCGAAGCGGCTGGTCGACTTTGCGGCCGGCCTGGCCTTCGCGCTGCGCGGCTCGTTCGACAAGGTTGCGACCAAGGTGTTCCTGCTGTCGCCCGCCGACGTCGACGTCACCCCGGAGGAGCGCCGCCGGATCGCCGAAACCGGCTTCTACGCTTACCAGTAACCCTCACCAATAACCCGTAGACCAACAGCCAGGCGACCCGCTTGAGCTGCGATGCGGCCCACACTTGGTGTGTGACTGTGCGAGCAGTCGGTACGCTGGCCATTGCCGCGCTAGCGTGCGGCGACTGACATCAGGCGACTGACACCGTCAGTTACGGTCAGTCACCGTCAGTCTTCTTATCGGTAAGGTCGGGCTCTCGTTGGTGCTGTTCTTTCAGATCCTTGGGTTTGCGCTGTTCATCTTCTGGCTGCTGCTCATCGCTCGGGTCGTCGTCGAGTTCATCCGCTCGTTCAGCCGTGACTGGCGGCCCACCGGCATCACCGTGGTGATCCTCGAGATCATCATGTCGATCACCGATCCACCAGTGAAGCTGCTACGTCGGCTGATCCCCCAACTCACCATCGGAGCCGTGCGCTTCGACCTGTCCATCATGGTGCTGCTGCTGGTCGCGTTCATCGGCATGCAACTGGCGTTCGGCGCCGCGGCATGACCCACCCGCATGCAACACCTACCCGCATGCCACACCTACCCGCATGCAACGGGCGACGGTTCGGCCACGGTTCGACGTCGGTTTGATGCGCGCAATTTTAAAATTTTAAGGATTGGGATTTTATTGCTCTTAGTCTGTGAAATTGGTTCTTATTTATCGGCCTAATCGGCAACCGCCGAGTCTGGTGTGACAGGATGGGCGGCAGTTGCACAACGGCTACCACTCCGTTCTACACTTTCCAGAACGTTTGACAGGAACTTGAGGGGAACGAACAATGCCGCTTACACCAGCCGACGTCCACAATGTGGCGTTCAGTAAGCCACCAATCGGCAAGCGCGGTTACAACGAGGACGAGGTCGACGCCTTCCTCGACTTGGTGGAGAACGAGCTGACGCGGCTCATAGAAGAGAATTCGGATCTGCGCCAGCGGATCGAGGAGCTCGACCGGGAGCTGGCCGCCGGGGGCGGCGCCGGTGCCGGTCCCTCCGTTGCGGCTCAGCCCACTCAGGCGATTCCTGTCCGCGAACCCGAACCCGAGCCGGTCAAGCCGGCGCCCGTGGCGGCGCCCGAACCAGCGGCGTTCGCGGGAACCACCGAGGAGCAGGCCATGAAGGCCGCCCGGGTGCTGAGCCTCGCTCAGGATCTGGTCGGCGTTGGCGCGGGCATCGGCGAGCATCTTGTCCGACTCGGCCTTGGCGGTGCTGGTGAGGCGGTCGGCGGTGTCCTGAGCGAGGCCCGCAGCACCGCCGACAGCACTGTCGCCGAGGCCCGGCAGCGTGCGGACGCGATGCTGGCCGACGCCCAAACCCGCTCCGAGACGCAGTTGCGCCAAGCCCAGGAGAAGGCCGACGCGCTGCAGGCCGACGCGGAACGCAAGCATTCCGAGATCATGGGAACCATCAACCAGCAGCGCACGGTGCTGGAAGGCCGGCTCGAGCAGCTGCGTACTTTCGAACGCGAGTACCGGACCCGACTCAAGACCTACCTGGAATCTCAGCTCGAGGAACTCGGCCAGCGCGGCTCGGCGGCGCCCGTCGACTCCAGCGCGGATGCCGGCGGGTTCGACCAATTCAATCGGGGTAATAACTAGCCCGCCATCCGTGCCGGACTGCAGGGTTGGCAGACTGGACCCGCACTAGACCTGGCAGTCCCGCCCGTTGCTGGAGGATGACCGATGCTGATCATTGCGCTCGTATTGGCCCTGATCGGGCTCGTCGCGCTGGTGTTCGCGGTCGTGACCAGCAACGAGCTGGTGGCGTGGGTGTGCATCGGTGCCAGCGTCCTTGGCGTGGTGCTGCTGATCGTGGACGCGTTGCGGGAGCGTCAGCGGCGTGACTCGGGCGAGCAAGCCGTTGCCGAAGAAGAGACCGCGGACGACGAGGACGCCGCCGTCGACTACCCGGAGGAAGTCCCCGAGGAGGCGGCCAAGGACGCCGGTAGCGACGAAGCTAAGTAGAACTCAGCCGGTTGGCTCAGTTCGTTGGTCTTGCGAGCAGCTCGCGCACCTCGTCGTCACTGACCTGATGAAAATCGTCGTAGACCTGTCCGACGGCCTCGAACGCGGGCGGCATAGTCGCACACACGACGTCGTCGGCTTCGCGCGCGAGCTCCTGGCAGACTGACTCCGGCCCAACCGGGACCGCGACGACGATCGATCGCGGTTTGGCCGCACGTATCGCGCGTACCGCCGCCATCATGCTGGCGCCGGTGGCGATGCCGTCGTCGACCAAGATCACGATCTTGCCCGCTGGATCGGAGAGCGGGCGCCCGCCCCGGTATGCGCGTTCGCGGCGCTCGAGCTCGGCCGTCTCGCTGTCGATCACCTCGCGCACCTGCTCGTCGGTGATGTGCAGGCTGGAAATCACGTTGTCGTTCATCACCACGCCGCCGCCGCTGGCCAACGCGCCCATCGCCAGTTCGGACCAGCGCGGCACCCCGAGTTTCCGAACCAGGAATACGTCCAGCTCGGCGTGCAGGGCCGAAGCGATTTCCCAGGCGACCGGCACGCCGCCCCGAGCCAGCCCAAGGACCAGCATGTTGTCTTTATCGCGGTAGGAGGTCAGCTCGCCGGCGAGCGCGCGACCGGCCTCGCGGCGGTCGCGGAACGTCCGCATCGCCGTTCGCCGAAGAAAGCCACTAGGTGGGTTCATCGGTTGCACTCCAGGGTCAGCACTCCCGGCCATTGGGCTCTTTCCAGCCTACGTGTGCCCGCAAGCTCGACGAAGTGTCTTCCGGCCAGTCATCAGAAACCGGATAGCGTTGTACCCGAACAAGATCGAGAGGATTTGTGGGATGAAACGGCGTTTCCACACGTACACGGCGTACAGCATTGGTTGTGCGATGGTCTGGGTCCTGATCCTGGCCAGTGTTTCCGCGACGGCCGACAGCGGTACCAGGCACAAGATCGTCATGGTGTTCGGCGGATGGGTTATCGGGTGGCTGTCGGCGACGATCGCCCGCGCCGTCTACCCACCGCCGAAGCGGCACATCGACTCGTAAAACGGTGTGATCGCGGCTTCGCCGCTCAACACACTCCATGGGTTCGGAAATGAACGCGAGCGTACATTTCGCTCGCCTCAGTCGTGTGTCCGAGGGGGGACTTGAACCCCCACGCCCATTAGTAGGGCACTAGCACCTCAAGCTAGCGCGTCTGCCATTCCGCCACTCGGACCGGCCAACGAGAGTTGGCAGCTAAGGCTATCGGATCGGCCCGCGCGCTCCCAACCCAGCTCGTGGCTCCGCGTCGCGCCCGCCGGCCCGGCCAATGGTGAGAGGCAGTGGTAGGAAAGGTGGTTGTGACCGGTGAGACCGAGGTTCCTCGCGCCGCGCCCGACGAGGCCACCGATAGGGCTAGCGATAGGGCCGCCGATGATGTGGTTGAAGTTGTCAGCAGGTTGATCCGGTTCGACACCACCAATACCGGTGATCCCGAGACCACGCAAGGCGAGGCGGAGTGCGCGCGCTGGGTCGCCGAGCAGCTCGCGGATGCCGGCTATCGGCCCGAATACCTGGAATCCGGCGCGCCCGGACGCGGAAATGTGTTCGCCCGACTCGAGGGCGCGGACCGCTCGCGAGGCGCGCTGCTCATCCACGGGCATCTCGACGTGGTCCCGGCCGAACCGGCCGAGTGGAGCGTGCACCCGTTCTCCGGAGCGGTTGAGGACGGCTATGTCTGGGGCCGCGGCGCGGTCGACATGAAGGACATGGTCGGCATGATGATCGTGGTCGCTCGCAAGCTGAAGCGCGACGGCATCGTGCCGCCGCGCGACCTGGTGTTCGCGTTCGTCGCGGACGAGGAGCACGGTGGCCAGTACGGCGCGCGCTGGCTGGTCGACAACCGGCCCGATCTGTTCGACGGGATCACCGAGGCCATCGGTGAAGTGGGCGGGTTTTCCCTGACGGTGCCACGTCCCGACGGAGGCGATCGCCGCCTGTACCTGATCGAGACCGCCGAGAAGGGCATCCAATGGATGCGCCTGACCGCCCGAGGCAAGGCCGGGCACGGCTCGATGGTGAACGATCAGAACGCGGTGACCGTCCTCGCCGAGGCGGTCGCGCGGGTGGGTCGCCACCAGTTTCCTCTGGTGCTCACCGACACCGTCGTCGAGTTCCTGGGCGCCATCAGCGAGGAGACGGGCCTGACGTTCGACACCGACTCGGCCGACCTGGAGGGAACGATCGAAAAGTTGGGCCCGATGGCCCGCATGCTGAATGCGGTGCTGCGCGACACCGCAAACCCGACGATGCTCAAGGCCGGGTACAAGGCCAACGTCGTCCCGGCGACCGCGGAAGCGGTGATCGATTGCCGCGTGCTGCCCGGCCGGCAGGCGGCGTTCGAGGCCGAAGTCGACGAGTTGATCGGCCCCGACGTGACTCGCGAGTGGATCAGGGATTTGCCGGCGTATCAGACCAGCTTCGACGGGGACCTGGTCGACGCGATGAACGCAGCCGTGCTCGCGGTCGACCCGGACGGCCGGACGGTTCCCTACATGCTTTCCGGTGGTACCGACGCGAAATCCTTCGCGCGCTTGGGTATTCGCTGCTTCGGGTTCAGCCCCTTGCGACTACCGCCGGATTTGGACTTCTCTTCGTTGTTCCACGGCGTCGACGAACGGGTACCCATCGACGCGTTGCGGTTCGGCACCGACGTGCTGACCCACTTCCTGACACATTGCTAGGACACATTGCTAGGACACATTGCTAGGACACATTGCTAGACGAGAGGATCGCTCATGAGCTTGCCGACCGACCCGTACGACGCGCTGCCCAAGCTGCCGTTTTTCAGCCTGAGCTCGAATTCGATTACCAACGGCCAGCCGCTCGCCACACCACAGATCAGCGGGATCATGGGCGCCGGGGGCGAAGACGTCAGCCCGCAGTTGAGCTGGTCTGGATTCCCCGACGAGACGCGCAGCTTCGCGGTCACCGTCTACGACCCCGACGCTCCGACGCTGTCCGGGTTCTGGCACTGGGCCGTGGCCAACCTGCCCGCCGACGTCACCGAATTGCCCGACGATGCCGGTAACGGAGGCGAGTTGCCCGGCGGCGCTCTGCAATTGGTCAACGACGCCGGGATGCGGCGCTACGTCGGTGCGGCGCCGCCCCCCGGTCACGGCGTGCATCGCTACTACGTTGCGGTGCATGCGGTCGACGTCGACAAGCTGGACCTTCCCGAGGACGCCAGCCCCGCGTTCCTCGGGTTCAATCTGTTCCAGCACGCGATCGCGCGGGCCTACATCTACGGGACGTACGAACAGACTTAAGGATTTTGCAGCCGGGAATCGTGTCCGCGTCGACATCGGCTCCGAATAACGATTGTGGAACCGCGCGGGTGCGTATTGGTCCTGCCGGGCGGCAAGGCGCGAAGCGAAGAGGCCTCCCGGTGGTGGCAACTGGCCAACGTCCGGATGATGTTGGTGGCCAAGGCGTTGCGGCGCCGGCTCGGGCCCGACGTCGAGGTGCGGCGCGTCCAGGCGGGGCCCATTCCACCCGCGATACCGATACTGGACGCGCTGCGCGACGCCAAGCATGTGCTCGACGCGGTGCGCAACCGGTTTGAGCCGAAAAGCATTGTGTTGGTGGGGCATTCGATGGGCGGGCGGGTAGCGGCGCACCTGGCGGGCGGTGCCGACGTGGGCGCGGTGGTGGCGCTCGCGCCGTGGTGGGTCGGCGGCGATGGTGAGCTGATTCCGCCGGCCACTCGACTGCTGGTGCTGCATGGCACCGCAGATACCTGGACCGACCCGGGTGCATCGCGCACGCAGACGTTGCGGGCCGGTGAGCGCGGGCTGGCCGCTCAGTGGGTGGGCGTCGAGGGCGCCGGCCACTACATGGTCCGGAGGTGGGCCGAGTGGCATCGCCGAACCGTCGATTTCGTCGCCGATTACCTGCGGCGGTGATCGTGTCGGTGGGCGCCGATAGCATTCGAACATGCGTTCTAATACCGGCCCACGCGACCACGTGGACACGCTTTTCGGCGAACTCAGGGCGGCGCTGCGGCGTTGCGTCGAACTGCCCTTGGACGCCCTGACAGAGCCGGAGTTGTGGGCGTTGTTGGAGCACTACGACTTCCTCATGGGAAGGTTGGCGGTGGTCAAGTATGAACTCACCAGCCCGTTCAAGCCCTAAAGCAGCCGAATGCGGCTCGGTTGTTTCGGGCGAGGATCCTGTCGGTGGGCAGCGATAGTATTCGAACATGCATTCGAGTAGTCGCGAGGAGATCGAGGCGGACTACGCCGCCTTGCGTGAGGTGATGTCGCGGATTGTCGCTCACCGGTACGACGCGCTCACCACGCCGGAGCGGTTGACCTTGCTCGAGCAACTTGAGCGCGAGACGCGGAGGCTTCGGGTGCCGGGGCATGAGTTGATCAATCAGGTCGCCGTGCAAGCCGGCCCAGAAGAACTCGGAGGCAAGCTGTCCCGTGTGCTCGCCGACCGGCTGCGCATTACCCGCGCCGAGGCGGCCCGGCGGGTGGCCGAGGCGGCCGATCTGGGTCCGCGGCGGGCGCTAACCGGCGAACCGCTGCCCGCCTTATTGACCGCGACGGCCGCGGCCGAGCGCGAAGGCAAGATCGGCGCCGGCCATGTCGACGTGATCCGGCGATTCTTCAACCAGTTGCCAAGCTCCGTAGACGTCAATACCCGCGCGTGTGCCGAAGCCCAGCTGGCTGGTCTAGCGGCACAGTTTCGCCCCGACCACCTCACCAATCTCGCGAGGCAGCTCGCCGCCTACCTCAATCCGGACGGGAACTTCAGCGACGAGGATCGCGCGCGACGCCGTGGGCTGAACCTCAGCACACAAGACATCGACGGGATGTCGCGGCTCAGCGGCTGGTTGACGCCTGAGGCCCGCGCCACCCTCGAGGCGGTGCTGGCGAAACTCGCCGCCCCCGGCATGGCCAACCCCGACGACGACACCCCGACGGTCGACGGGCCACCCGCCGAGGAAGTGGCACGGCGCGACATTCGCAGCACCGCGCAACGCAACCACGACGCTCTCAATGCCGCGCTGCGCGCGCTGCTGGCATCGGGAAAACTTGGCCAGCACAACGGGTTACCGGCATCCATCATCGTGACCACCACGCTGAAAGACCTCGAGTCGGCATCCGGTCGGGGGCTCACCGGCGGCGGCACCCTGCTGCCCATGTCCGACGTCATCCGCCTGGCTCGTCATGCGCATCAATACCTTGCGATCTTCGACAAGGGCGAAGCCCTGGCCCTGTATCACACCAAACGGCTGGCGTCGCCCGCTCAGCGAATTGTGCTGTACGCCAAGGATCGTGGTTGCACGCGTCCCGGCTGCGATGTGCCCGGCTACCTGTGCGAGGTGCATCACGTCGAAGACTGGGCGACCACCCACCGCACCGACATCAATGGGCTCACCCTGGCCTGCGGCCCCGATCACAAACTCGTCCAGCCGGGCGGCTGGACCACCCGAAAACGCAAAAATGGTGACACCGACTGGATCCCGCCGCCCCACCTCGACTACGGCCAACCCCGGACCAACACCTTCCACCATCCCGAGAAGGCGCTCTACGAGGAAGGCGGCGCGGCAGAGGACGAAGATGACGAGGACGGCGCGGCCTGAGATCTAGCCCGGCGGCCGCTCCGGCTTTCTCGCCGCCGAGCCGACCGCGTCGGCGAGCGAGGCGAACCCGCCGTCGCGCAGCCGCCGGGCGATGCCGTCGTGAATGTGCTTGGGCCACAGGCCCCCGCCGTAGATGAAGCCGGTGTAGCCCTGCAGCAACGACGCGCCCGCGGTGATCCGCTCCCAGGCGTCGTCCGCCGTCTCGATGCCCCCAACGCTGATCAGCACCATGCGGTCGCCGACTCGCGTGTAGAGCCGACGCAGCACCTCGGCGGCGCGGGCCGCGACCGGCGGCCCAGAAATGCCGCCGCTGCCCAGCTCGTCGACGCCCGGCGTGGCCAGGCCGTCACGCGACACCGTCGTATTGGTGGCCACGATGCCGGCCAAGCCCAATTCGACTGCCAGGTCGGCGATGTCGTCGATGTCGGAATCCGAGACATCGGGCGCGATCTTCACCAGCACCGGGGCCGACGTCTCGGCGAGCACGCCCGACAGGATGGGCCGCAGCGACTCGACCGCCTGCAGATCGCGCAGCCCCGGGGTGTTCGGCGAGCTGACATTGACCACCAGATACGACGCCAGCGGGCCGACCAGCCGCGCGCTTGCCCGATAGTCGTCGACGGCATCGGCGCTCGGGGTGGCCTTGGTCTTGCCGATGTTCACCCCGATCGGCACCTCGGGCCGCTGACGGGCCAGCCGGATCGCCAGCTGTCCGGCGCCGCGGTTGTTGAACCCCATCCGGTTCAGCAGGGCCCGGTCGGCCGGCAGCCGGAACAGGCGCGGGGCCGGATTGCCGGGTTGCGGGTGGGCGGTCACCGTCCCCACTTCGGCGTAGCCGAAGCCCATCGCCCCCCACGTCAACAGCCCCATGCCGTCCTTGTCGAACCCGGCGGCCAGGCCCAGCGGTCCGGGAAAGCGCACCCCGAACACCGTGCTGGCCAGCACCGGGTCTCGAGGCCCCAGCAGCCGGTGCAGCAATCGACGGGTCAAGCCAAGCGCGGTGCCGGCGCGCAGCACGGCGAAAACCAGCGTGTGGATGCGCTCCGGCGGCACCACGAAAAACAGCCGGCGCACAAGGCGATACATCACAGCTCAGGCTGGTCGGGCCGCCGACCCGGGGAGCCCGCACCGTCGAAACGAGATTTCTTGCGGCGCAACAAAACCCGCCTACTGCCGTCGTTATACAGCCGCACCCGGGTGAGTTCCCAGCCGCGGTATTCGGCCTCGATGGACAGCCGAATGGACGCGCTGAGTCGGGTCACCTCGGGCGGCAGGCGCAACGGTATCCACTCGTACTCGTCGGACATCTCGGCGACCCAGCCCGCCGGCAGCCGACTCCACCGCGGCGCGGCCCGACTCGTCATGGGGCGCCCGCCGCGCGCTCGATGATCTGGACGCCCGCTCCCGACCCCGACACCACGTACAAGGTGTCCGACGCTTCGTCAAAGCTCAGCGAGTTGGGTTGCTGCACGGTTGGGTATCGCACCCTTTCGACGGGAATTCCGGTTGACAGATCGTAACCAATGACCGTGTTCGACGCGGTTTGGGACACCCACGCCAACGCGCGCGAGCCGGCCAGACCGTAGGGGGCCTGGCGCACCGGATAGGCCTGACGCAGGATCAGCGGATCCACACCGTAAACCAGGAGTTCGCCGCCGCGCGTATCGGCGACCAGGACCCGGCCCAGCGGATCCGCGGCAAGCGTCGTTGCGCCCTGGCCGGCCCGCAGCGCGAGCTGGGGGCGACCGTCGGCGCCGATCGTCGTCACCGAGGTTTGCCCACGATCCAGAACGACTGTCGTATTGCCTTGTGTCACAAGGGAATCGACACGCGCGAAGATCTTGTTGCGGCTTTCGACCTTCGCGGTGCTAAAGGTGCCGCCACTGCGTGGCGCGGCGGGTGTGGAGGCGAGTATGTAGACGGCGCCGTCGGCACTGCCCAACACCAGCTTGCCGTCGGCGCGCCGCGCGATCGCGGTGAAGTCGACCTGCTCGGCACCGCCGACATCCACCTGCGACGCGTGCCCGGCGGCCAGATCGACGGCGAAATAGCCGCCGCGGGTTGCCAGGTAGGCAGCGCCATGGCCGTCGCCGGTCAGGGCGGTCGCTGGCCCCGGCAGCGCGATCGCACGGCCGGCGACCTGCGCGGGACCGAACACCGCGACGCTCGCGGGTGCCGCCGGATCGGCTCCGGGGACCAGGACCGCCAGCTGGCGTGTGTCGCCGTCGAAGACCGCCACTTGGGCGTTACCGGGCAGCGGTCGCACCGCGCCGGCTGGAGTCGCCGACACCGGCGGCGATTCGGCGGCCCGCGCCGGCTCGATCGTGGGCGGCGTCGGTGACGTGAGCGGGTTCGACGAACACCCGGCGACCAGCGCCAGCAAAAGCGACAGACCGGCAAAGCGGCAGTTGTTTAAGCAGCTATGCCGTGACAGCAACGATCGACCTTCGAATGGCGAGCATTGAGTTCACATTTTAAGGAACGGTTTCGCATCCAATATGGCCATGCCGCCCACATGCGGTCGTTCTGGAGAGGTATGGTCGCGATATGACCGTCATCGTTGACCGGCATACCGCAGACAAAGAGTTTGCTATCGAAGACATTTCGACAGGCATTTTCGCCAGCGGGTATGGACAAGTCGGTGATGGACGCAGTTTTTCCTTCCACATTGAGCATCGTTCGCTCGTCGTAGAAGTTTACCGGCCGCGGCTTTCCGGGCCGGTTCCGCAGGCCGAGGACGTGGTCGCGAGGGCGGCTCGCAGCCTGTTCGACATCGACGTCACCGACGTGCGCAGCCTGACCGCGGCGGTCCGCGACTCGGTCGCCCACGCGGTGCCCGTCCCGCGCTAAGCACGTCAGCTAGTCACTCAACTAGTCACTCAACTAGGCACTCAACTAGTCATATCCCGTCGCAGTCACCCGCAGCGGGTACGGTCGTCGTGACATGACCGTCATCCTGTTGCGCCACGGCCGGTCCACCTCGAACACCGCCGGGATTCTGGCGGGCCGCTCCGAGGGCGTCGACCTCGACGAGAAGGGCCGCGAGCAAGCCGCGGGATTGATCGACCGGATCGGCGACCTGCCGATCCGCGCGATCGTCACGTCCCCGCTGCTGCGTTGCCGACGCACCGTCGAACCGCTCGCCGAATCGCTGTGCCTCGAGCCGGTCATCGACGAGCGGATCGCCGAAGTGGACTACGGCGAATGGACGGGCCGCAAAATCGGCGATCTCGCGAAAGAGGCGTTGTGGCGGGTGGTTCAAGCCCACCCCAGCGCGGCGGTGTTCCCCGGCGGTGAGGGTTTGGCGCAGGTGCAGGCCCGCGCCGTGGCCGCCGTTCGCGAACACGACAAGCGACTCGCCTTGGAATATGGGGGAGAACACGGCGGCGATGCGTTGTGGGTGGCATGTACCCACGGCGACGTCATCAAGTCGGTGATCGCCGACGCCTACGGGATTCATCTGGACGGGTTCCAGCGGGTCACCGCAGACCCCGGGTCGGTGAGCGTGGTCAGTTACACCCCGCTGCGCCCGTTCGTGTTGCACGTCAACCACACTGGGGCGCGGTTATCGTCGGCGTTGCGCGCCGCGCCCCAGAAGGACGAACAGCCGAAGGACGAGTCCCAAAAAGACGAGCCCCAAAAAGACGAGCCCCAAAAGGACGAGCCCCAGAAACACGAGCCGGTCAGCGAACTGCCGCCGAGCGATGCGGTGGTGGGCGGCTCCACCGACTAGTTCGGCGGGGACAACCGAATCGGATCGCACGGCCAGGGCAACTGCCGGTATTTTGGAAGTGCCATGTCCCGCGCAATTCACGTCTTCCGCACTCCCGACCGTTTCGTGGCCGGCACCGTTGGCCAGCCCGGAAACCGCACGTTCTACATCCAAGCGGTCGGTGACTCGCGTGTGGTGTCGGTGGTGTTGGAGAAGCAACAGGTCGCGGTCCTCGCCGAGCGCATCGGTGCGCTACTGCTCGAGGTGAACCGCCGGTTCGGCACGCCGGTGCCACCGGAGCCCGCCGAGGTCGACGACCTCAGCCCGCTGATCACCCCCGTCGACGCGGAGTTTCGCGTTGGGACCATGGGCTTGGGCTGGGACTCGGAGGCGCAGACCGTGGTGGTCGAGTTGCTGGCCGTCACCGACGCGGAGTTCGATGCCTCGGTGGTGCTCGACGACACCGAAGAGGGGCCCGACGCGGTCCGGGTGTTCCTGACGCCAGAGTCGGCGCGGCAGTTCGCGACCCGCTCCAATCGGGTGATCTCGGCGGGGCGCCCGCCCTGCCCGCTGTGCGACGAACCGTTGGACCCGGAGGGCCACATCTGCGCGCGCACCAACGGCTATAAGCGCAGCGCGCTGCTCGGGCCCGACGATGAACCCGAGCAATGACGACGCGGTGGCCGAACGTGAGGTGCTGCGGGACGGCGAGCTGACGGTCCTCGGACGCATCCGTTCGGCCAGCAACGCCACCTTTCTGTGCGAGTCGACGCTCGGTGAGCGCAGTGTGCATTGCGTCTACAAGCCGGTCGCAGGTGAGGCGCCGCTGTGGGATTTTCCGGACGGGACGCTGGCCGGCCGCGAACTCGGCGCATATCTGGTGTCGACGCAGCTGGGTTGGAACATCGTGCCCTACACCGTGATTCGTCACGGGCCCGCGGGCCCCGGCATGTTGCAGCTGTGGGTAGAGCAGCCGGGCGACACGCCCGAATCCGAATCGGAATCCGACGCCGGGCCCGGGCCCGATCTGGTCGACCTGTTTCCCGCCGGCAAACCGCAGCGGGGTTACCTGCCAATCCTGCGGGCCTACGACTACGCCGGGGACGAGGTCGTCCTGATGCACGCCGACGACATCCGGTTGTGGCGGATGGCGGTCTTTGACGTGCTGATCAACAACGC
>NZ_MBEM01000045.1:0-27306 GCF_001954045.1 Mycobacterium sp. SP-6446
CATCCTGTTCGCCACCCAGGCCACCGCGCGCCCGCCGACGTTCGTGCTGTTCACCACGGGTTTTCTCGAGGCCGGGTATCGACGGTTCCTGGAACGGCGGCTGCGTGAGACGTTCGGGTTCGAGGGCAGCCCGGTCCGCATCAACGTGCGGGTGCGCGAAAAGCGGGGCGGCAAGCGCCGCTGAGCTCTAGGACCAATCGGGCCGAAAGTCTCGATCAAAAGCGATGCCGGCTGGGCAGGTTGGGCATCAACACGACGCCGGAACGCCCTGAGCTGATCATCGGGCCGCCCCGGGTGTCCATTTCAACCCTCTGACGTTACGACGCCTATGAGCTTCGGGCGTCGATTTTCTTGTCGACAGCGTTCACGAACTGTGGCACCGCCGATCCCGACACGTTTCGTCCGCAGAGATCAAGGTCCATGACGACGTTGTTCCGGGCGCTGAGGGCGCGCTGGCAGTTCCAGCCCTGAGCCTCTTGAACCAAGTCCATCGCGAGGATGCCGCCGGTCCGCGACACCGACCCCGTCTTCCAGAACACGTTGCGGGGATCATCCATATTGACGTTTCGGGTGTTCAGCTCGCGATCGGCGCACCTCTGCCAGTCCGTCGCGGCATTGCCAACAAAGTTGTTCGCAGACGGCGCGTCCGGGAAGGACACGACCGCTTGAATCACCCGCCATCCCTTGGCGGGAGCATCGCCAAGTTCCTGCGTCCGAACTGCAGTCCAACCGGTCTGCCCATACGCCTTCTGCTCTGCCGCTTTCAACACACCGACGCAGTCCTCGTCGACGATGGGTGTGTCGGCCATTTTGTCTTGAACCGATTCGCCGGACATCGATTCGGCGCCCATAGCATGGGCGGCTTCCTCCGCAGTCAGCAGAACATCCGGGAGTGCGGAGGCGGCCAGGGGCCCGCCGCCCGAGTGGGCCGGCCGGTACACGATGACGGCGACCAACAGTCCGACCGTCAGGGCCGCGGCGGCGCTCGTCAGCCACCACCACTTGGCGATCGACTCACCTAAACGGCCTGGGGTCGCCGCCTGGTTCGGCCAGGAGCCAGGGCCGGGCCGAGGCAGGTGTCCGGGGGCGCTCTGGTAACCGAACGGTGGCGCATATCCCGGGCTTGCCGGTGGCGAGGGTGGGGGACCGCTGTAGGCCGGGGCACCGGAAGTGCCCTCTTGCCTGCCTCCCGGGCCGCTGTCCCGGTCGCCCGGAACGCTCATGCCTTACCTCCTGGGCGCATCGAAGCGGTGCTGGTCATGGCGGGCCGCGCGCGGCCGTCGCGGCTGTTCACGAGGTGGGGATCCGGGAGGCGACTTTGTTGACGAGTTCGGGGGCTTGACCGCTGCCGCCGTAGTCGCACACCCTCATGTCGATCACAATGTTGCTGCGCGGCATCAAGGCGCGCTGGCAACCCCATCCGGTCCCGCCGGTCTTGTCCCAGGAGACCAGCAGCGTGTTGTCGACGACCCGAGGGTCGCCGACGGCGATGGTTCCGCCCTCGTGGCGGTTCACCAAGACCTCGGTTCGAGCGCAGTGATCCCATTTCCTCGTCAGGTCCTCGAAGACGGCGCCGGCGTCTTTGGCAGTCGGGAAGGCGACCAGCGACTGCAGGGTCAACTTCACGTACACGTCACCCTGTCCGTGGAGTTCGGCCGACTGCGCGTCGATGAAGCGGGTGTCGCGATAGACCTGCGCCATGCCCGGAGCCCAGATGCCGGCACATTCGGGCGGGTCGGCGGTATCCATGAATAGGCCGTTGTTGCTCTGGTAGAGCGTCATTCCCTGCACGTGCAGGATGTCGCCGGCCTCGGCAGGGCTCAACAGAAGATTCTTCAGATCTTCCGGGTGGACCAACCCCGGTGTCGTGGGCACCGACAGCCCGGGCGGCTCACGGTGTGATGACGCCGCCGCCGATGGACCCGAGGTCATCACACGGCTCATGAGGATAACGCCCAACACGGCCGAGGTGACCGTCAGAATGGCCGTCGTGAGGATCAACCATCGTTTGGCGCCAGAGGGTGGGGCTGGCCGCGGGCTTGGAGGCCACGGAGGCGGCGCGCCGGCCGCGGCCGGCTGGTAGCCGCTCCATGCAATCGGCTGTCCCGGCGCATACAGAGCGCTGGGTGGGCCGACGCGGTAGCCGCCCGGCGGGGGCGGGGCATTGCCCTGATTCGCCGGCGGTTCACTACTGCCACGCGCCGGGCCGTTCGCCATCATTGCGGTCGTCCCCCGAAGTTTCTGAGCGAGCACAGCAGCCCGCCTGCGATCGTGAGCAGGATTCTAGATGGCAACGGGGATTGGAGTTTGCGGTTTGTCCGCCTGCAGGTTCGCCGGGTTGGTCGGAGGCCGCTTCGCTGTGTTCCGGGGTGTCTGCGGTAGGCTTTCGACCTGCTGCCGGCCATTCGGGCGGCATCCGGGCTGTGGCGCAGTTTGGTAGCGCACTTGACTGGGGGTCAAGTGGTCGCAGGTTCAAATCCTGTCAGCCCGACGAGCTACTCAACATCATGCCGACCGTCGCTGCGGCTTTCCTAATTTGGCCAAGCCACCGCGTGTGTCAGGACGGGCTGCTCGAAGCCTTTGAGGCTGACTTCGCCGAGATTTTGGAACGAGAGCTTTTTTCCTTCGCAGAGTTCGGCGACGACATTTGAAACCAGGATTTCTTCGGGCCGCGCGTGGGCGCACAGCCTAGCGGCGAGCTGGACCGTGCAACCAAAAAGGTCGTCATGATGTTCGACCGGTTCTCCAGCCGCAATGCCGACCCGCAATTGGAACGCGTTCGCCTCGTTTTCTTCGCCGTGTTTCCTAATCTCCTGTTGAATCCGAGTCGCGCATTTGACCGCAGCGGCGGCGGACGTGAATGAGGCCATGATGCCGTCGCCCAAATGCTTGATTTCATTGCCGCCCATCTCGGCGAGCTCCCGGCGGACGATGGAATCGTGCGCGTCGAGCACCTGCATAGCGGCTTCGTCGCCCATCTTCCGAGTCAGCGAAGTGGACCCGACAATGTCGGTAAACAGGATTGTCCTAATCGCGGGGTCTCGTGCACCTTGCAGCATGACGGCGCCGCTGGCATCCAGTTCGCTGCCGCCCATGAACAGATCGGCGACGCCAGGTTCGACTTGAATAATTTTTTCCGCTACCAGGCCGTGGGCTTCGCGATGGACCGCTTCGGCGGCTTCCTCGCTGGGTCCGTGACAAAGGCAAAACACCTTCCCGGCTTTTTCGTTGACCCAATACTTGTGATAGCTGACGCCGTACTTTTCCTGGACGGCAAGGTCCTGGGCATGGGCCTTGGCCAAATCTGCCCGCGTGATGCCGCCTGGAAGTTCGTGAATGTCCATGTAATACGGCATAAACAATCTTACGACGCCTTCGCCACGCCAGCCCCATCCGCGGGGGCAGCGGCCCTCGCTGGGGTGCCACCGCCCGGCTGCAGTCCTTTGCGCTGGTCAATCGGCTACGAAAGCCATTGCAAGACAGCGAAATTCGGGCGACATCCGACTGAGGGTCTTCGGAGGGGGTTTCATCGCTGGGGATCCAGCCCCCGGTGTAACCAATCGATGGCGCGGTGGTGACGTCGATCTATTGCGACACCGGTGATAATGCTGAAGTGGTGGTTTGGTGATACGGAGTCGACGATGCCGCGCGACCCGCCAGCAGGCCGTCCGCGGGCGACGGAGCCGGACGCCGATTGCATGTGGGATCGGGTGAGGCGTGCCCCTTAAGCGTGTTGACGAATTGAAGCCTGGAGACAGGATCCGCATGAAGATCGGGCACGCCACCGTCAGGGAGGTCGAATCTCTCGACGACGACCGCACCCTGCTCACCTTTGCCTATGGCACGAAGGGCGCCGCGGACAACGATCTCACCGTGGATGTCCTCGACGATGACGAGTGGGGTTGGGAGGAAGACCATGAGTGAGTTGGCTCGGGAACTCGGCCACGCCGGCGCCCAGCAGCTGCTTGCCGGTTCCATGGCCCGGCTCGCCTACAACGGACACGACGGCTTCCCGCGAGTCATCCCCGTCGGGTTCTACTGGACGGGCGAACGCATTGTCGTCTCCACGGCACCGACCTCCCCGAAAGTCCGCGCGCTTTCATCCCGCCCGCAAGTCGCGCTGACGATCGACACCGGCTCGACTCCAGAAGAGGCGAAGGCGCTCTTGGTGCGGGGCCTCGCCACACTCGAAACCGTCGACGGCGTCACCGACGAATACCTCGCGGCGGCGCGGACGTCGATGAACGAATCCGATCTTGCCGAGTTCGAAAACAACGTGCGATCGACATACAAGCAGATGGTGCGCATCTCGATCGAGCCGCTGTGGGCGCGGTTCTATGACTTTGGCGCTGGTCGGTTACCCGGTTTTCTCGCGGACCTCGTCAACGACGGTTAGCGTCTTGCTCGTCGTAATGGCGGGGCCGCTGCTTCTTCTGAACGTTGTGGAAAAGTGCCGTTGCCACGAGGGCCAGCAACACAACCGCAGGACCCACCCCGACGCCATAGCTAAACAATCCGTCCATTTTCCCCTCCTGACTGTCGCCAGGGTAATAGCGCACCGGCTACGCCGTCCCGGAATTGGCGAAGATCACAGGCAGGGGATCGAAGCAGTCAGAACCGGGTCGATATGCGCCGCGCGACCTCGCCGTATCGCTCGAAGCGCTCGGGATCGGCGAGGGCGTTGTACAGGACGATGCGGGTGGCGATTCCTCCGTACTTGTCGACAAGCGCGTCGGCCAGGCCGTCCCACGTCGACTCGGTGGCGAAGGTGGCAATGTGGTCGTCGCTGATCTGTGCCGCCATGCCCTTGAAGTCGCCGGCCTTCTGCTTCTCGCGGATCCGCGAAGTCGTTCCCTCGAATCCGGCCTCGTCCATGATGAACGCGTAGTTGGGTGTGCTTGCGTAGAAGCTGAGGCTGGCCCGCACGAGTTCACGTTCGGTGTGGCGTGCCTCTTCGGTGTCGCCGACGATCGTGATGACCGGCACGATGACCGCGATGTCCGACGGTGTGCGCCCCGAATTGGCCGCCCCCGCAGCGATGTTGGGCGTCGCATGGCGCGCGAGATATCCGGGCTCGCCGAGCGGATGGACGTGCACACCGTCGGCCACCTCGCCCGCCATGCGCAGCATCCACGGGTTCACCGCGGCGATGTCGACTTTGGGATCGGGCGCGTCGATGGGTCCCGGGCTCCACTGCGGAGTGATGAAGTCCAGCTCGTAGAAGTCCCCGTGGTGGTCCAGTGTCGCCGACCGGAAGGCGGTGAAGCACGCTTTGACGGCGAGGACGTAGTCGCGCAGGCGCGGGCCGGGGCGATCGAAGGGCATCCCGTAGCGGCGCACCACGTGCCTGCGGACCTGCGTGCCGAGACCCAGCCGGAACTTGCCGTTGGTCGCCTCCTGGAGTTCCCACGCGGTCGCCGCCGTCACGAACGGGCTGCGCGGAAAGGCCACCGCAACGCCGGTCGAAAGTTCGAGACCGGGCGCGGCCTGAGAGGCAACCGCGGCGTTGAGATACGCGGTACGCCCCGTTTCGGTGAACAGAAGACCGGAGAACCCCGAGGCCTGCGTGCGTCGGGCAATGTCGGCGATCTGCCCCAACGGCTGCGGAACGGCCATCACATCGACCTGCATCGTCGAAAGGTACCTCCTTGCGATCGCGGGTGTGCCCGCGCACTATTCACTCCACCGCGACACGCTGGTTGACGTGCATGCGAGGATCACCTGATGGCCCCCCCGCTCACCCTGAACATCGAGCGTGGCCCCGATGGGACGCCGCGGCTGATTGCGACGGGCGAGATCGATCTCAGCAACATCAGTCAGTTCATCCATGCGCTCGACGCCGCCAGCGCGGGGACTCGCAACCCAATCACCGTCGATCTCAGCACAATCAAGTACCTCGACAGCAGGGCCATCAACGCGCTATTCGATCAAGCCGACAAGGTCGACGGCCTGCACGTCATCGTGCATCCCTTGCTGCTTCGTGTCCTGACCATCAGCGGTCTCAACAAGGTTGCGACGGTCGAAGCCGCGCCCGCGCCGTCGCCCTAGGCCAAATTTGCGCTGCCGTCGTGCAATTCGTCGCGGTGCAGATTCATCGGAGTGACGGCGGGGACGTCGCCGCCGGCTATCGCCGTCCGGGCGATCGGGGTGAGCGCCCGAAACAGGGTCTCCACCTCGTCGTCGCTCAGCGCATCCAGCGCCGACAGCGCGAGCGCGTCGGTGCTCGATTCGATGTGGTCCTTCAGCTGCCGGCCCGCCGCGGTCAGTGAGCCGTCGCCGTCGAGCAGGCCCCGCTCGGCGAGCCGCTGCTCCTGCTGGCGCCACGCGTCCTCGTCGTAGTCACGGGTGCGGGCGATGTACTCACGGGGGACTTTGCCCGCCGCGGCGTGCAACACGTTGGATTCCCGACCGGAGATGCCCGCCGCGGCCAGTACGGCCACATGGCCGTCGCCGCGCTGCTCGCGCAACAGCGTCGTCGCGTGCCATAGCGCGGCCAGCGGATCGTCGGGCCACGGCAGCGCCAGGTTCGCGGCGAACAGCGGCCGCCCGTCGAAAGGGGCCTGCCGGGCCGCCTTTGCCGCCAATTCGGCTGCGGTGCGGACGTTTTCGTCGGCGGTGATGCCGTAGCGGCTCAGCGCCGCAACCGCGGATTCCTGCCGGGCGTGCAGCGCGGCTTCCGGACCCGCGATCTCCCATGCCGCCGGCAGGGCCTTGGCGACGCGCTCCGGCGCGAAGTTGTAGAAGGTCGCGGTCACCACCTCCGTCGGTACGATTCCCAGCGGCGCGGACCGGGCGGCGAAGTAGCCCATCCAGAAGCCGCGGTAACCCAGGCCATCCAGCGCCGCCCGCGCCTCGGGCGCGAAGTACGTCACCGCGTGCACGGGCTCGAATCGGTCGTAAAAGCGTCGGGCAAGCCGCGGTTCTCTGGGCATGGCGGCTACAACCCCTTGGGCGCGTCGCGAACCGCTTGGACCGCGGGCGCATCGCCCGCGAAGTCGACTCGGGCCTGGCGCCCGACGGCGAACAGCAACAGCTCCTCTGGCGCGCCGGTGACCGTGACGGCCGGGCCCCGCCCGGCGGTCAGCACCGTCTTGCCCTCCGGGGTGCGCAATGCGACGCGGCCGGGGACCTTCGCCAGCGTCAGGCGTGCCATCAGTGGCAGGGTGCGACGCAGTTTGGAGGCCAGCGCCGGCTCAAGCCGCCGCGGCTCCCAGCCCGGCTGCGCGCGCCGCACATCCTCGTGGTGGATGAACATCTCCGCGACGTTGGCGACCGGATCAAGCAGTTTGAGCGGCGAGTAGACGGGCGGGCCGGATGCGACCTTGTCCAGCAGCTCATCCCAGCCGCTGCGTTGGACCACGTCCTTTTGCACCTTGTCGGTGCGGGCGGCGAAGAGCGGGATGACAATGCCGGGCGCGGCGTCGAGGCGGTATTCGCGAATCACCAGGTGGGCCGCGAGATCCCGGGTGGTCCAGCCTTCGCACAGGGTGGGCGCCTCGGGCCCGACGCTGCGCATGGTTTCGACGAGGGCGGCACGTTCGCGTTGAGCAACCGACACCCTGTCAGCCTAGAGGCTCGCCAGATCGGCGGAAGCGCCTCAGCGGTCCTTTGTGACGACGGCCGAATTGTGGTTGGGGGCCCAGGCGCGCTCGAACGCCACGATCGGTACCCGCTCGTCGCGGCCGGTGTCGATCCCGCTGTCGTTGAGGTGCACCACACCGGCCTTGGTGTCGATGCCGGTTACCACCACAAAGTGGTTGGCCCAGTCGCGCCTGCCCGGTCGGTTCCAGATGGTTTCGGCGTTGAGGATCACGACGACCTTGCGCCTGCCGGCCAAATCCTGCTCCAGCGCGTTGATATTGGTCTGGATGTTCTCGGCCCTGATCCAGTAGTGCCAGAACAGCGCCGGCAGGTCTCGGATGTCGGTGTTGCCGGAGGGCCTCCAGATCGGTCCGGGACCCGCTGTGCTGGGGGCGGTTTCGGCCACCGCCGTGATCCGCTGCTCGGTCGGTTCGCGGCCGGTGATCTGGCCGACCGCGTCGGCCACCGCCATCTCCGCGCAGTCCGAGGAGTGTTGCTTGTGCCAATAGGGCGCGGCCGCACCGGGGTCGCCGTACATGCCCAGCTCGTAGTCGGCGTCGGGGACGGACATGCCGGTTTCGGCGTGCGCCCCGCCGGCCGATGCGACCCACGACACGGAGACCGCCCCACACACCAGGGCGACGACGAGGCACGCCGCCGTCGCGAGCGTGGCCGTCGTGGTGCGCGCCATGCAGGGATCATCGACGGAGAACAGGCCAAAACGCCGCAGCGACTCGCGGGATTACCCGATGAGCTTGGTGAGCCAGGTCGCGTCCTGATAGTTGATCGCCTTGGTGCCGTCCCACACGAACGGGGTGCCCGTGGCGTTGAACCCGGCCAGTGTCGTGTCTCCCGCCCCGGCCTTCGCTTTGGCGGTGGCGATGTCCTCGCCCGACTTGATGCAGTTGATCACGCTCGGGTCGACGCCGACGGTTTTGGCCAGCTGGGCCAGTTCGCCGTCGGTGCGATCCTGCGCGGCGTTCTCCGCGGGCTGAAAGTTGCTCGCGAAAAGCCCGGTGTAGAAGGCGCTGTAGAGCTTCGGATCATTTTGCGCGGCAACGCAATACGTCGCCGCCACCGCCCGGGTCGAGTAGTCCTTGCTGTGCGACCTGTCGTCGAGGAAGTTGAGCAGGTGATAGCGCACCGCGAGCTTCTTGTTGTTCACCGCGCTGTCGATATCGCCCGCATTCGACCGGATGAAGCTGCCGCATGGCGGACAGATGGGCTCGTTGAAGATGTCGATCGTCGTCGATGCCGCCGAGCTGCCGACAAACACGCCGTCGTCGAGCACTCGCAACTCGACGGCGTCGGCCGGCTGCGGCGGCGGCGTCGGCGCGGGCGGGGACGCCTTCCGCCACGGAAGGGCGACAACGAGGACGACGCCGACGACCGCCACCGCGACGACGGCGGCGATGCCGACCCAGAGCCAGGGCTTATAGCTGCGCTGCGGCGGCTGGCCCCACGGCGGGGCACCCGCGCCCAAATCGCCTGGCGCCCAGGCGGGAGCGCCGCCCCATCCCGTCGGCTGTGGCACCGGTCCGCCGGGACCGACCGGTGAGCCCGTGGGCGAAGCCCAGCCCCCGCCCGGTGTCGGTGGCGTCGGCGGTGCGTGGGTTGCGACAGCGGGCGGCGACGGAGCGACACCGCCGGGGGGTTGGCCGGCGAACGCGGCGGGCCGCCCGGCCAGTTGGCTTCGCTGCAGGATGTCGGTGGCGCGATCCTGATCGGGTGTGGCCAGCGCCGCGTACGCGGCCGCCGACAGATCACCGCAGGTGGCATAGCGGTCCGCGGGCTCTTTGGCCATGCCGCAGGCGATCACGCTGTCGAAGGCGACCGGAATGCTCGGCCGCGCCGCACTGGGCCGCGGGATGGCCTGATTCAGGTGGGCACCCATCACGCTGATCTGGTCGCCCCGATACGGCGGCGATCCGGTCAGGCACTCATACAGCACACACGTCAACGCATAGATGTCGGCCCGGTAGGTCACGTCGGAATCGGTGAAGCGCTCCGGCGCCATGTATTTGAAGGTGCCCACCGTGGTGCCGAACTGCGTCAGCTTCTCGTCGGAGGTGGCGCTGGCGATCCCGAAATCGACGAGGTAGGCGAAGTCATCCGCGCTCACCAGAATGTTCTCCGGCTTCACGTCGCGATGCAGCACTCCAGCGGCATGCGCGGCGTCGAGCGCCGAGCCGATTTGGCGCACGATCGCGACCGCCCGTGGCGGGGACAGCGGCCCGTACCGACTCAACATGGTCGCCACGTCCATGCCGTCGATCAGCCGCATGTCCACGTAGAGCTGCCCGTCGATCTCGCCGAAATCGTGGATCGGCACCACGTGGGGCTCCTGCAGCCGGCCCGCGGTCCGGGCCTCGCGCTGCATCCGCGAGCGAAACACCGGATCGCTGGACAGGGTCGGTGACATCAGCTTCAGCGCCACGATCCGCTCCCGCACCGTGTCCTCGGCCTCGTAGACGTCGCCCATGCCGCCGCGACCGACCAGCCGCCGCAGCCGATACGGCCCGAACTCCGAACCCTCCCGCGAATCCGCGGTCGTGTCACTCATCGCCGACTCCTCACCCGCGGTGGCGTGCCAGGCATAAGGCTAATGGTTTGGGCAACCGCGGGGCACGGTGAATGAGGAGAATGCCAGCGTGGCGGATTAGCGGTGTTCTTCGCCGCCGGTTCTGCGTTCGCTGAGGCCTTCCCGGGACAGGGCCCGGACAAATCCGTAGGCGTGCATGCCGGCGGGGCCCGGATTTTGGGTGATCCAGTCGTTGATCTTTCCCAGCGCGTTCGCCAGGTCATCGCGGCGGACCCGGACCAGGTAGGTCTTTCTGTCGTCGTTCGGATCGTCAGTGGCTTCAGCCACGGCGACGGGGTGCCGGAACGCATACGCAATCCCGTGCACCGAGTCATGATTGAGCGCCCAGTGAAGTTCGCTGGGCCGCAGTCGATTCACCGCCAGATTGCGGAAATCCTGCTCGTCGTTAGCACTGCTCACGCCCGATGGTCCTCCTGTAGAGCTCCCGGGAGAATTTCGGCGACGTGGACTGAAGGTGATGTCGCGCATGCGATTCGATGAAAGCTTCACCCCGGACCCTCTCATCATAGGAAGGTCCGCGGTTCGTCGCCTGTCGAGCGCGTCCGGCCGATCAGCGGCCGAGGAGGCGTCGTTTCAGCTCGAGGAATTCTTCTTCGGTCAGCACTCCCGAGTCGCGGAGCTCGGCCAGCTCCCGCAGCTCGGCGGCGATTCCCTTCACGACGCCGCCTCGTTCGAGCGACTCCGTGCCACTGGCAGGTGTTCTGGCGCCTTCCCGGCGACCCGTGCCGAGCGCCCCGCTGAGGGCTCGGCTGGCCGTCGCCCCGACGGCCATGTCGCCCAGCGGGCTACCGGTGCCAATGGTCAGCGCGGCGTTGGGCACGGCACCGGCGCTGGCCGTCGGCAACCCGAGCGCGGCCGGCCGCACCGCCGGGGCGGCCTCGGCGGTCCAGCCCGCGGGCACCGACAGTGCGCCGATCTTGTTCGCCCCGCCCAGGGACGCCGACGCCGTCGTCCCTCCGGCGAGGTTGGTGATCACCGGGAACGGTGTCGGCGGCACGGGTGCGTTGCCCGGCCAGGCCTGGATCCCCGCCCAGCCACTGACGATGTCGTCGGTGTGGGTACCGGTCAGGGCACCGACCACGTCGTAGGGAAGGGCCACGGAACCGACGGCAAGCCCCGCCGCCCCGATTTCCGGGTCGACAAAGATCGAGCTCAGGCTGCCCAGCAGGCTGATCACGTCAAACAGCGACAGCGGGGGGTCGGCCGCCGCCGGGGCGGCGAGGCCGGTCAGCGCGTTGGGCACAGCGGCCATCGACGAAACGGTGCTCTGCACGTTGCCGACGGCGGTGCCGGTGCTCTGGCCGACGGCGGCGGCCTGGTCGGCCAGCCCAGTCGGTCGAGTGGTCTGCGGCGGTTGGGTGAACGGCGACAGCGTGGTCGCGGACGCCGACGAAAACGCGTAGGCGTACATCGCCGCGGCATCCTGGGCCCACATTTCGGCGTACTCGGCCTCGGTGGTCGCGATGGCCGGGGTGTTCTGGCCGAAGAGGTTCGTGGCCACCAGCATTGCGAGCAAACTGCGGTTGGCCGCGATGGCCGGCGGAGGCACCGTGTCCGCAAACGCGGTCTCGTAAGCGGCGGCCGCCATCTTGGCCTGGACGGAGGTCTGCTCGGCCTGCGCGGCGGTCGCGTCAATCCAGGCCGCGCTGGTGGCGGCGGCGGCCGCCATCGAGGCGGCGGAGGGGCCCAGCCACGGGCCGGCGATCAATCCGGCCATCACCGATTGATACGCACCGGCCGCGGAACGCAGTTCGGCGGCCAGCGTGTCCCAAGCGGCGGCGGCGGCCAGCATGGGGCCCGACCCAGCACCGGCATACATCCGCCCGGAATTGATTTCCGGTGGCAATGCCGCGAAGTCCATCGCTACACACCCTCCCGCAGGTCGCGCCGAAGCGGCCCTGCGCCGCCGTGTCCTGCCCCGTTCTTGCTACGTTAATCGCCAGTTAATGCGACTTTTCCAGCGCCAACGGTATACCCAATGCGGCAGGCCCGATCGCAAATCGCCGCGGCCGCAAGGCATCGGCCTGGCGCAAAAATCTTTTCGAGATCCCCCGGCGAATGGCCGTAAAGTGATTGGATCTCATCTTCGGGGGTTGCGAGGAATCATGGCCGAACGCATCGAGACCCAACGCCTCATCCCGGCCCCGGCGCCCGACATCTTCGCGCTGCTGTGTGACCCGCAGGGGCATGTCGCGATCGACTCATCGGGGATGCTCCAGGACGCCGAAGGCGACCCGGTAGGGGCAGTCGGCGACACCTTCGTGGTCCACATGGATCGCGAAGCGCTGAACGACTTTCCGCAGTTCGGCAAATACGACGTCACCGTCAGCATCACCGAGTTCGAGCGGGATCAGCTAATCGCGTGGACCGTGCTGGGCCAGATCAAGCCACCCATCGGCCACGTCTACGGCTACCGCCTCCAGCCGGCCGACGACGGGACGGGCACGGTGGTCACCGCGTTTTACGACTGGTCGAACATCGATCAGAAGTGGCGCGACGCAGGAATCTTCCCGGTGTTGTCCGAGGGCGCGTTACGAGCGACGCTGGGCATTCTGGATCGCACCGTGCGCCGCGGTTATTAGGCCTCGTGGCCCGGCGGCAGGTGCTGAACGTCGCTGAACGACACCCAACGCTCGAGTTCGTGCGGCGGGCTGCCGTCCACCGGTTGCAGCAGGTGCCCGACGTGGTCGCCCAGGGAAAAACGATCGAGGATCTCGCCGACGAACCAGGCGGCCGCATCGTCGAGGATGGGCATCTGAGCGGGACCGTGATGCCAGGAACAGCGGTCGAACTTGTCGACCCTGTCGCCCGTTTGGCTGCCGAACAGTTCGACGACGTCGAGGTGCTCGCGGTCGAACACGTGCACCGCCAGGTGGGTGGCCTCGGCGGCCACGCGGAACGTGTGGTTCTGCGTTGACAGGCCGACCAGAAATCGGGGTGGATGGATGCTGGCCTGACTGGCGAAGCCCACCAGACATCCGGCAGCGACGCCACCGGCCTGCGTGGTGACGACGAACATCGGATAGTTCAGCAGCGCAACCAATTTCTCGAATGCTTGCGTCCCAACCACTCGCTCAGTGTTCCCGTTCGGACCGCAGTGGAATCGCATGGTTGTTTTCGCGCACCCCGCGGTACATGCCCCAGCGAACGATCCACGGCATCACCACCCGATCGACCGACCATGACGGGAAGCGGAATGCATTGCCGGTGGGGAAGAAAACCTCCAACCCGTTGGGCTGGATGCCGAACAGCGATCCCCAACGCCGCCCCGGCGTGCGGAAGGTACGCAGCTTTCGACCGGCGAACTCGGCGCGGATGTTGTGGGCCACCAGGGCATCCCCGCGATTGCGGGCGGAGCTGCGCAGCGGATCGGTGGCGGCGACGTCGCCGACCGCGAAGACGCCGCGATGACCGGGCACGCGCAGGTCGGGCGTCACTCGCACGAAGCCGTGTTCGTCCAGCAGGTCCGCCGGCAGCCAATCGGTATTGGGTTGCACCCGGCCTATCGCCCACAGCACCGCGTCGGCGCGAGCCGGGGGTTGTCCGGTGCTCCAGCTGACCGGTTCGCCGGTGATCTCGTCGCCCTCGAAGCCGTCCGGGATCACGGCGCGGTGCCCGGGGTGCACCCCAACGCCGAGGTCGGTCAGCCTGCCTCGGATGCGCTGCCAAATCCCCGGGTGGTACGCGACCAACGCGCGCTCTCCAGGGAAATAGAGGTCAATCCGCTTGGCGGGCCACGTGGATGCCATGTTGGCGGCGCTGCTGACCGCGGCCGCGCCGCCGCCCACGATGATCACCGAGTTGGCCGCCGCCAGCCGGTCGTGTGCGGCGCGCAGGCCGGCGCCAATCTCAGCGGCCGACTGCAGTGTCGGCTGCCGCCAGAAGCCGTTGGTGACCCCGGTCGCAATGACCAGCGCGTCGTACGCCTCCGTCATGGTGGCGCCGTCGTCGCGCCGCCCATGGACCGTTCGGGCGGCCAGGTCCACGCCGGTCAGCGTCGCGTGAACGGTCCGGACCCCGTCCAGCCGGCGGAATCTGTCGAAGGGAATCCAGTAGTCGCGGGCCCAGTCGTGCGGACGGGCGAGGCGTACGCCGAGTTCCTGGCCGCTCACCAACGCTGGTTTGGCCGAGATTCCGACGACGTCGGCGTGGCCGGCCAGGCGGATCGCGGTCAGCAGACCAACGTCTCCCAATCCCGCTACGACGACGCGTTTACGGTTCACGCCATATCACGTAGGAATCCATGGGAGCCTCCTTACGCGAAGTCGGCAAACTGTAACACGTTCTAGCAAGTGCGCGGCGGGCCAAACGGTGGTTCACTATGCCCATCAGCAAAACGGATGCCCGGACCCTCATCGTGACACGCGCTGCCGCAGTGGTTGTTTGCCTTGTCATCGCCACCGCCCCGGCTATGGCAGCGTGCGGATCGGGCACGTCGTCGACGTCGTCGTCCACCAGCGCCGCACCGTCCCTTGCAACCAGCAACGCGGCGTCCCCGGCTGCCGAGGGAGCGCCCAGCAACTCGCCGTCAACCCCGCAGCCAACCGCCGGTCCCGGCGTCTACGGCGACCCGGGTGCGGCGATGAAGTTTTGGCGTGCGCAGTCAAAGGAAGACAACTGCGGGCTGATGGCGGTGTCTTACATCGTCGGCGAGCGCACCGGTAACCAGCCGAGCGAGCAAGAGATGATCACGCTGGCGCAGAGCACCCCGTCGAGTGTCAACCCGGGGACGATGATCTATGCGGCCTCGAACGATCCAAGCCATGAGGGCGCCAATGGCGGTGTCTCCGTTGAGGATTTGGTCGTGCTGCTCGACCACTTCGGCATCAAATCGGCGATGACCTATGGCGACCAAACCAGTATGGAGCAGCTGCAGCAGTATCTCGGTGGTGGCCGCAAGGTCATCGCCTGGGTGAATTCCACGATCATCGGCGACCAAACGGGTAACAGCACCGACCAGCGCACCAAGGCCGATCACTACGTCGAAATCACTGCGATCGACACCAACAAGCAGATCGTTCACCTCAGCGACCCCGGCGTCGACCACGCCGACGAGCAAATCCCCGTGGCCACCTTCACGAGTGCGTGGCAGACCGGGCAGGACACGATCGTCGCCACCGCGCCGCCCGCCTGAGCGCGCCGCGTCGCCGGTGCCCGGACGCTACGGTGGAGCGGATGTCCGAGTTGAGTAGGCCCAAACGCCAGCCCGTGCGCGGCGCGCTGCGCGCCTCGATGAGTGCATCGCCCGCTCATCGCGTGGCCGCCGAACGGGCCGCCGAAGACTTCGGCAAGGGTCCGTGGTCGGCGTTGCGGTCCGAGGTTCGCTGGGCGTTCACCCCGCCGCGCATCTGGCTGTCGGGGGTGCTGGCCAACCTGGTGCTCGCCGTGGCGTGGCTGGTGGTGCAGCACCTGACCGCGCCCACCCACCACCAGACCCACTCCCACTACCATCACGCCGGGTTTTACCATCACCATCACTTCGACTGGGTGGTCCTGATCAGCACCTACTTCGCCTCGTTCGTGCTGGCCGACGTCACCACGACCAACCTGCTCGGCGCCGACCATCACCGCGTCGCAAAGGGCTTGTCGGACGGGGTGTCATTTTGGCGGGTGCTGTTGATCAAGAACCTGGCCCTGATTGTGATCGTGGGGCTGCCGACTTTGGCGATGGCGATGGCATTGACGTTGTGGAAGCAAACGCCGGGGCACTTGGCCCAGACGATCCCCAACGTCGCCGTTCCGATAGTGACCTGGCTCGGCGTCGGCAACCTGATCTCCGTGTTGTTCCCGGTGGGTGCCGAGCCGCTGCTGCAGCGGTGGGAGGATCGTCGTGACTGGCGGCGTACCGGCGCCTGGATTCTCGCGCTGGCCCTGCCCTATGCGTTGTACTACGTCGCCGACCCGATGGGCGGAGTCGAACACAAAGTGTTGTGGACACAGGTGCCTGCGGCGATCGGGCCGGTGTTCGGCCGCGACACGAAAAGCTTCGTGCATCTCGGCATCGCCCTGGCCGTCTGGGCGGCGGGAACCGTGTTGGCCGTCCTGTGGGTCCGCAAGCGCGGACTGCACATCAGGTGAGTCAGCCCGCGGGCGTGATTCCCGAGCTGGAGATCGTGAAGCCGCGGCCCGAGGCGACCCTGCAGGTGATCCCGCTGACCTCCGACCGGCAGCTGAACGCGCCGATGCCGGCGGTTTCGCCGTAGGGGAGCGTTGCCTGGCCCAATCCTGGGTTGCCCAAACAGGTTTCACCCGTGCAGACCGTGAACGCGCCGGTGGGATCCATGTGCACGGACCTGTGCGGCGACATGGTCTGGCAATAGGCTTCGTCGGGCATGCCGGCGCCGCGTTGGTAGTCGATCTCGCAGCTGATGTTGTGCGACGGGGAATAGAAGGCGCACACGTTGGCCAAACAGATCGGGTCGTCGGCGGCGGCACTGGGCATTCCCGCACAGCCGCCGGCCGCGACGATCCAGGCTACCGCGAGCCTCAGCCCGTTAGGCGTGAGGTGCCTCATGCGGTGTCGGTGTGCAGCCGCACCATGCGCGTCGTGCTGCTCTCGTCGAGGTCGACGAGATCGCTGCGCGAGCGGAGGAAATCGCTGAATGACTTGAACCCCAAGGACTTCTCGCTGAACGACGGGTCCATCCGTTTCATCTGGGCCTTGACCGCCGAGTTATGCAGCCAGTCGGCATCGTCCTTTTCTTGGCCGATGCGCAGCGCGCGTTCGAGCAGGCCGGTGGCGGCGGCTTGCGGGTCGGCGGGCGCCGGTTCGTCGTCGGGCTCGGACGCGTTGGTCTTTCGGCCGCGCCTGCCGTTCTTCGGGGCCGGCGCGGCTACGGTCGGTATTCCGGGAAGCGCGTCGTAGGTGACGAACTCGTCGCACGCGGCGGCCAGCGAACGGCTGCTGGCGCCCGCCACACCGATGCCGACGACGTAGCGGCCCAAGCGTTTGCAGCGCTGGGCGAGCGCGATGTAGTCCGAGTCGCCACCGACGATCACCACGTGGGTCAGGTCGGGAAGCCGGAACATGTCTTCGACCGCGTCGACGGCCAGGCGGATGTCGGCGCCGTTCTTGCCGTAGGCGGCAGCCGGGAACAGTTGCACCAGATCGACCGCGCGGCCCACGAGCTGGCCGTGGTAGGCGGCATTGACGTCGGCGGACCAGTCCGCGTAAGCGCGGGTGAGCACGAGAGTGCCGAACGACGAGGCGAAGTCGATCACCGCGCCGATGTCGACGGCCGCCAACTCGAGACGCTCCTTGTCCAGCCCCTTGGCTTTGTCGCGCTGGAATGAGTTGCGCCCGTGCACCTGGTCGTACCGCGAGATCACGATGTTGTCGAAGTCGAGGTAGACCGCAACGCGCGTCGGGCCGGATTCGGTCATGGTGCCAGCGAACCACACCGATCACCTTGGGTGAAGCCGTCATCATCGCTGGTGTCCCGGCCAGCGGTCAGTGTCACGCAAAGTTCCGTTCTGTGTTGTTAACCTGGCGGCGTGGACTCCGAGACGGACCCTGCCAGCGAGAACCCGACGAAGGCGGCACTCGCCGCTACCAGTTGGGCGCTCCTGGGCATGATGTCCTACGAGGAGGAAGTTTCTGGCTACGACCTCAAAAAGTGGATCGATTGGAGCGTCGACCTCTATTACTGGAGCCCGTCGTACAGCCAGATCTACACAGAGCTGAAGAAGCTCGAGGGCCTGGGACTGGTGACATCCCGCGTCGAACGCGACGAGGGTACCCGCAGCCGCCGGCTCTACAAGATCACCCCGGCCGGCATGGAAGCCGTCACCGAGTGGACCAACGACGCACCCGTGGACCCGCCGGTGCTCAAGCACAGCGTGCTGCTGCGGGTGACGTTCGGGCATCTCAGTAACCCAGCTCGACTCAAGGAGTTGTTGCAGGAGCACGTGGCGTACGCCGAATCCCGGCATCGCAAAGCGATCGAGGATGCCGAGGGGGCCGAGGCCGAACCCGCCTGGGCGTATTCCGTGATCGCCTTGCGTTGGGCGGCGAAATACTATGCGGCAGAGCGTGAGTTCGCACTGGAACTGATGAAGGACATCGACGAGGCCGACGCCGTCATCGCGAAGGCCGCCAAGGGGGGTTTCGGGAGACCCCGCCCTACGCCTGGCTACTGGCGTGAGGTCGAGAAGCAGGTCGAGGCCAAGCGCGCGGCGGACTAGCCGATTCGAAGTGTCCCGCTCACTGAGATGAGCCGTCGCTAGCGGTTCGGCCGGCCCGGAACCTAGCGAGTACATTTGCAACAACGGAGGACCGATGGCTGCAAGCTGGGACACGATCGATCGCTACGTCGTCATCTCGACGGACACCCACGCCGGGGCGGATCTCCATGACTACAGGCAGTATCTGCCCGCCCGCCTGCACGACGAGTTTGATGCCTGGGCCAAGGAATACGTCAGCCCGTTCGACGACCTGATCATCGCCACTGCAGACCGAAACTGGGATCACGATCTCCGGATCGCCGAGATGGACGCCGACGGGGTGGCCGCCGAGGTGTTGTTGCCGAACACGGTCCCGCCGTTCTTTCCGACCACTCCCAACATCACCATCAGCCTGCCCCGGACCCGTGACGAGCTCGAGAAGCGGTGGGCCGGAGTGCAGGCCCACAATCGCTGGCAGATCGACTTCTGTTCGCAGGCCCCGGACCGCCGCCGCGGGTTGATTCAGGTCTTCCCCAACGATGTCGAGCTGGCATTGGACGAGATCCGCTGGGGCGCCGAGCAGGACTGTTTCGGCGGCGTGCTTATCCCGCCAGTATCGCCCGGCGACCCTCAGGTGGCCCCGCTCTTCCATACCCGCTACGAGCCGATCTGGGCACTCTGCACGGAACTGGACCTGACTGTGGTGCAGCATGCGGGGGCCGGTAGCCCCGAGATGCCGATGGACCAGCCGGCGTCTAACGCGGTCCTGATCACCGAGATGGCGCTGTGGGCCCAACGGACGCTCGGCCACCTGATCCTGGCCGGGGTGTTTGAGCGCTACCCGACGCTGCGGTTCGTACCGACGGAGCAGGGCACGTTGTGGGTTCCTCCGCAACTGGCGATGCTCGACGCCATGGTGCCCACCATGAAATCCGAGGCTCACAACCGCACCTACGGGATGTTCGGCGGGTCGTCGGTCGACGCACTGACCATGACCCCGAGCGAATACGCCAAGCGCAACTGCTACCTGGCCAGCGAGCTGGCACCGTTTGACGCGGCGATGATCGACTTCATGGGGGCTGACCACATCATGTGGGGCAGCGACTATCCCCACGAGGAGGGCTTCGCGCCCCAGTCCAAGCTGGCCATCCGCTGGGCGCTGCATGACAGGTCCGAGGACGACTGCCGAAAGATCCTGGGCGGCAACGCGGGCCGTTTGTACCGGTTCGACCTCGATGCGCTGGCACCGGTCGCCGCCAAGATCGGTCCGACGGTCGCCGAGGTGCATACGCGGCTCGAGGACACCGGCTATCGGGCGCCCGCCGCGTTCGGCTACCGGCCGTTCGAGGGCGGGCTGGCCCTGCGGCGTCGGGCCCCGGAGCGCATCTAGCCCGCTGCGTCGCGGGCCGCGATGTAGCCGTACACCAGCCCCTGCGCGATGGTCGCGCCCGCGCCTGGATACGTCGTGCCGAACGCATTGGCTGCGGTATTGCCGATTGCATACAGCCCGGCGATGACGCCGCCGTCCTCGCGCAGCACCCGCGCGCGCTCGTCTGCCCTCAGTCCGCCGCAGGTACCCAGATCGGACAGCACCATCTTCACCGCGTAGAACGGGCCTTTGATCAACGGACGCAGGTTGGGGTTCGGCTTGATCGTCGGGTCGCCGTAGTAGCGGTCGTAGGCGCTGCGGCCCCGACCGAAGTCGGGATCCGTACCGGCAGCGGCGTTTTGGTTGAAGCGAGTCATCGTCTGGAAGAATTCCGATACCGAAACACCCATGTGCTCGCCCAAAGCGCTGAAGTTGTCGGCGCGCACCGCGATGCCCGCGTCGTACCACGCCTGTGGAATCCGCATCCTCGGAAAGAGCACGGCACCAAAGACATAACTGTTGCGGTATTGCTGATCGAAGATGATCCACATCGTGTCGACCGGGCTTCCGGCCCGTTCCAACTCGAGCAACCGCTGGCCGAAGGACATGTAGTCCGCCGACTCGTTGGCGAACCGGTGGCCGTTCTGGTCCACGATCAGACAGCCCGGAAGTGACCGCTCGGCCAGCATCACCGCGGGTGCCTTACCGGGCAGCGGCGCGACGGCGGGGAACCACCATGCCTGATCCATCAGATCGAGGTCGGCGCCCAATTCCTGTCCCGCCCGGATGCCATCGCCGGTATTGGTGTTCGCGCCCAGGCTTACGTTGGCGCCCAACGACTCCGACTGGAATTTCCACCGCATATCCATGGCGTGGTCGAAACCACCGGTAGCCAGCACCACGCCTCGGCGGGCGGTGACGGTCACCTCGCGTCCGTCATGGTCCACGACAGCGCCGGTCACGCGGTCGCCGTCGCCGGTGAGACGCAGCAGCGCGGTGTCGGTCCACACGGCGATACCGGCGCGCAGCACACCCGCGAACAGCCCGGCCATCAGGCCCTGGCCGCCGGCGGCGTAACGCCGGCCGAGCAGCCGCCCGCCGACGCCTTGCGTCACTCGTTTGCCGAACGTCGGAATGCCCTTGTGCGGTACGCGTGCAACCAGGTTCATCCAGCGGTAGTCGGCGCCTGTGGTGGGTATCGGGACGCTCGATTCCATCACGCCGGGCTGTAGCCGGGCACGGTACTCGCCGAGAATCGAGGTATCGAAGGGGCGGCATTCGCAGGTGCGGCCCGCCGCGCTGCCGCCGGGCTCCTCGGGGTGGTAGTCGGAGTAGTCCCGAGCCCAAAACAGTCGTAGTGGGGTCGTCCGACGCAGCATTTCGACCGTCGCGGACACGTGCGCTAAGAACCCGGACGAACGCTGTCGGGACGCCGATCCTGCGACCACCGAATCCAGGTAAGCACTGGCGCGCTCCGTGGTGTCGTCGGCGCCGGCCTCTCGCAGCACCGGGCAGGCGGGGAGCCAGAGAGCACCACCGGACCGCGCCGTCGAGCCACCCACGTAGCAGGACTTTTCCACGATCAGCACGGACAGCCCGAGTTCATGGGCCGCCAGCGCTGCGGCCATGCCCGTGCCTGAGCCGACAACCAAGAGGTCGACGGTCGTGTCGGCCACCGGAAGTCCGGCAGGGATGGTCGTGCTGTGCGCAGTCACGGTGAGAACGGTAGGCCGGGGCGGCGCGACGCAGGAAGACCCGTCCTGATGAGTGGAACAAGCGGCTGCCACAGGTCGGGCCGGGGGAGTTAGATCATGGCGATGACGTCGCAGACTGAGGCCGACCCCGTTCGGCTTATTGAAGCGCAGGCCGCACCGACCCGCTTCGCCCGCGGCTGGCACTGCCTGGGCCTGATCAGAGATTTCGGTGACGGCAAGCCGCACGCGATCGACGCGTTCGGGCACAAGCTTGTCGTCTTCCGGGGCGGCGACGGCAACATCAGTGTGCTTGATGGTTACTGCCGGCACATGGGCGGTGATCTCTCGCAGGGCGAGGTCAAGGGCAACGAGATCGCGTGTCCGTTCCACGACTGGCGTTGGGGCGGCGACGGCCGCTGCAAGCGGGTGCCCTACAGCAGGCGCGCACCAAAATTGGCCCGCACACAAGCGTGGACCACGCTTGAGCAGGACGGCATGTTGTTCGTCTGGAACGACCCCGAGCGCAAACCGCCGCCGCCGGAAGTCGCCATCCCGCGCATCGAGGGCGCTACCAGCGACGACTGGACCGACTGGCACTGGTACACCACAGTCGTGCATAGCAACTGTCGCGAAATCATCGACAACGTCGTGGATATGGCGCACTTCTTCTACATCCACGGCTCGTTGCCCACGCATTTCAAGAACATCTTCGAGGGCCACGTGGCGACGCAGTACATGAACGGCGGAAGTCGCCCCGACCTGGGGAGTACCGAAGGGTCGCAGATGCTGGGTACCACGTCGGTGGCGTCCTACTACGGCCCGTCCTTCATGATCGACGATCTGACCTATCACTATGAGGACGGTGATGCGAAGACGATCCTGATCAATTGTCATTATCCGATTGACTCGAATTCTTTTGTGCTGCAATACGGCATCATCGTGCAGAAAACGGACACGTTGCCCGGCGATCAGGCCACGGAGGCGGCGATCAGTCTCGGCGACTTCGTGAAGCTGGGCTTCGAGCAGGATGTTGAGATCTGGCGGCACAAGGCGCGCATCGACAACCCGCTGCTGGTCGAGGAGGACGGCCCGGTTTACCAGCTGCGGCGTTGGTATCAGCAGTTCTACGTCGATGTCGCCGATGTGCAACCAGATATGGTGGACCGCTTCGAGTTTGAGCTGGACACCACCCGACCCTACGAGGCCTGGATGAAAGAGATCGAGGCCAACATGGCGGCGCAGGGAGCCGGTTCGGTCTGATGAGGCTTGATCCGTCTGTCCAGCACGACAATCGCCTCGACGAAATGCCAATGATGCCAGTCGTGTGCCACAGTTGCGGCGCGCGCGTGTTGGCTCGCAAGAGCAGCTGGAACCAGACCAGTGTGCAGTGGAACGCCGACGCGACGGCGCGTTGCGCCGAGCGTGCCGAAGCTCAGAAGGTAGCTGCGCACGGCCCTGGTGTGTTCCTGGCGTGCTTAGCGCTAAGTGAGTCGATAGCCGAGGCGGTGCGACACGGCGACCTAGCTATCGTGGATGAAATAGCAAGGGTGCCACTGTAATTTATGGCGCTGGAGGGGATTGCGACCCGTCCACACCCTTGTGTTCCCGTGGCGTGATGAATACACCCTCGGCTTCCACCGAGACGCCGTCGACGTTACGGAGTTGCCCGACCGCATATGTTTTGGTGCCATCGATCCGCTCCATCCGCGCCTCGGCTCGCAACGCACCTAGCCGGGTGGGGCGCAGATAGCGCACCGTGAGGGTGCCCGTGTAGGCGGGTTTACCCGGTTGGTGTGCCGTCGCGCCCAGGACATGGTCCAGGATGAGAGCGCACATCCCGCCGTGCACGTGGCCCGGCGGCCCCTCGTAGCCGGCGCCAAGGTGCACGTCGGCATGAACGCCGCCCGCCTCGTCGTGCTGGACGACTAGGGGCGGAGCTATCGGGTTACGCAGCCCGACGGCCACATTGCCCCAAACGACGTTTTCACCGTCGGGGTTGGTGCGCACACCGAACGATCCAGGCATGAGTCGCGTGCTCAGCAGCTCGACGGTTTGGTCGACCAGAGCCAAGGCCTGCGCCACGGTGTCTTCGTCGGCCTCGCTGCGAATGGTGACGTCAATGAGCCGTCGCACCGACGCCGTCAGTCGTTCGTGGAGGATGTCAGTCATGTGCGCCACCGTTCATCGCCGTCGCACAGCAGCGTCTCGATCGGATCGACTGAGTCGCAAGGGCTGCCGGCAGCTGCAAGCGCGTAGCCCTTGAACACCCGCGCCGCCGGGCTTAGCACGTGCTGGACGGTGGCCATCGTGCGATTGACCCCGATCGGCCACCCCTCACCCCACAGCGCCACTTCGGTCAGCTGGTGGTCCAGGAATTTGAACACTGTTTCGCGGATGCGAACATCCCCGGTGAGGACCTCAGCGCTGACGGCCAAACTGTGCCCCGGGATGCGGCTGGCTGTCGAGACCAACTCCAAAGCCGATTTCGAGTTGAGGTCCAAAGCCTGCAGCCCGAGGATCCGTAGCGGCCGGGTATCGCAGCCGCGCGCTAGCAATACCGACACCGACCAACCCGCCCTGGCCCGGTCAAACAGCCAACCCCCGGCGGACTGCACGACGTCGGCGGCGCCCGCGGCAAACACGTCTAGTCGATATCGCAAATACTCGTCATCAGCGCGGGTTGCTCGCTCGGTTGCGATCCCGCCGGTCCGGCTGATGTGAACACTCGTGACCATCAGTTCCTTACTTGGTCCTCAGGCGTGCGCGCCGCCGTCGATCCGGATCTCGGTGCCCGTGATGAACGCACCGTCGTCGGAAGCCACCATGGCGATCACCGACGCGACGGAGCTCGGGTCGCCGAGGATGGCGTCGGCACTCCCGTGCAGCAACGGTGTCTGCTTGGCCCACAAGCCGATGTCGTAGTCGGCGGGCATCTTGTCGAGGGTGCTCAGCGCCAGCGCGGTGGCGACGCCGCCCGGTTGGATGTTGACGGCGCGCAGCCCCTGTTTGGAGTATTCGAGGGCTAAAGAATGCGTCAACGACAACACTCCACCCTTGCTGGCGGCATACGCGGCCATGTAGGGATGCGCGAAAGACGCTGCGGTGGAGGTGAAGTTGACGACCACACCGCGGCCGGATTCCAGCAGAGCCGGCAACGCCTGGCGGATCATCAGGAAAGTGCCGGTCAAGTTCACCGCCAACGTGCGGTTCCAATCGTCCAGCGTGTGCTCATGCGTGTTGGCACAGCGCTGAATGGCAGCGGCGTTGACCAGCACGTCGAGGCCGCCCAGATCGTCGACAGCACGGCTCACCGCGCCGACGACCGCGTCTTCGACTGACACATCGACTATCTCGGTGCTCAACCGTTTAGCCGTGCCGGCGGTTTCTGCCGCCGCGGTGGTTATGGCCAGGCCGTCAGGCGAAACGTCATATCCCACTACGGTGCCGCCCTCGTCGAGCAGTCGCAGCGTGGTGGCCTGCCCGATGCCCGAGCCCGCGCCGGTGATGATAATTCTGCGGTCGTCGAATCGATCTAGCATGCAGCGCCTTTCGTCATTTCAGGCCGGCTGGAAGGCGCTGATCGGCGCCTCGTGCGGATAGTGCGACGGACCGCCGAAGTCATAGGCCGCGTTGAGGGTGCGGATGAACTCAGGGTCGTGCAGTGGGTCGTCCGGCATGGCAAGTTTTATGCCCTGAGCATTGACGTCCTTGACCATGGTGTCGATGGCCCGCTCGGGGGTCAGGTCGTCGGAGCCTTCCATGTTCTTCTTGAGCTCGTCGAAATCCGAGAACACCTCGGCCGACCAGTGCACCAGGAACCGCAGTTCGTCGGTGTGGTGGCGCGCGATCACGTCGTCGCCGTTCTTCAGCAGCCAGTGGTCGCGGTCGTCAGGATCGCCGGTGAAAACCGTGTCGAAGGCCAAACCAGCCGGAACCTGTTGGTCTAGTGGCCCGTTCGCCTCGCCGCGGTGCACCATCATCTCGTTCTGCACGACCACGCCGCGGTTGTTGATTGGCGGCAGGACTCGCTGCGGGGGCTGCAGCGGACCGTTTGGCCAATAGGTGAAGCCGCTGCCGGCATCCAACGAAAACCAGGTAATTACCTGCGCCATTTTGATCAGGTAATCCTGGAAGAGGCCCGATTTGCCCATGACGCTGGTGAGCCATGTCGGCGCGTTCTCGTATCGCACGCCGCGGAAGCTCGGTGAATCCAGATGCCCCGGATCACGATTGGCACATGGGCCGTTGATGTTGAACAGCATCAGCTGCGGCTTGGCGTATTGCGCGTTCCAATAGCTCTTGGCCATCTCCAGGAACCGCGCGTTGTAGAAACAATCGTGCAGTTGGGGGTAGAGCACCGCGCCATAGTTGGCGAGGTAGCCGCGGAAGGTGGGCGTGATGAACAGGTCCAGCGACGGCTCGAAGCCTTCGGGGAAGGCGCCGCTCATCGTGGCGATCAGTTCCTCGGGGGACGCGAAGTGTTGCGCAATGATCAACTTCCACGGGCCCTCCGTACGCACGACATCGAGCAGGCGTTCGCGTTGGTCTTCGGTGTAGACGTTGTCGATCTCGCGAGGGGGTGCCGCTGGCCGCAACACGTCGGAAAGCTCCATCCGTCGCTCGTCGCTGAGCATCAGCTGTCTCCTTCTGCCAATTCTGCGTTGGCGTGATTGTGCGCGGCGTCAGTGCCCCGCGGCGGCGCCCTGTCCGGTGATCGGGACGTCGAATCGGATCGGGTGCGCGAACTTCGCTCGCAGCAGCGCGCCGATCTCGGCGACGGCCAGCCGGCCCCGCGCCGTTGCGTCAGAGCGCATAAGAAAGCCGTGATACATGCCGGGATAACGGGTGGTGGTGGTCTGTACGCCGGCTTCTCGGAGCCGGGCCGCGTACCGTTCACCCCAGTCCTGGATCGGATCGCAGCCCGCAGTCACTACGATCGCCGGCGGCAGGTGGGACAGATTGGAGGCGTAGGCCGGGACCAGGTACGGGTCGCGGGGCGGACCGGTGTTGCCGTCGGCGAGGGCATGCATGTAGTCGATGTCGTCGCGTGCGAGCAGCGGTGCATCAGGCAGCGCAATGATCGAGGGAGCGGTCATGTCGCGATCCAAGCCCGGATACAGCAGCACCTGCGCACAGATGTCCGGCCCGTCACGGTCGCGTGCGGCCAACGCAACCGCGGCCGCCAGGGACCCGCCTGCGCTGTCGCCGACGACCGCAACTCGGTCGGAGTCGACACCGAGGCCGCGTGCGTTCCGTGATACCCACTCGGTCGCGGCGTAGGCGTCGTCGAACTGCGCGGGGGGCGGCGACTCGGGCGCCAACCGGTAGTCCACGGCCACGACGGTGGCGCCCGACGCCGACGCCAACTCGCGGGCAAGCGGTTCGAACGAGTGGTTGGAGCCCATGACGAGCCCACCGCCATGAAAGTAGACCAGCACGGGCAGAACGGAATCGTCTGTGGGACGGTAGATCCGGACAGAAATCGACCCGGCGGGGCCGGGTATCGTCATATCGCCGATGGTGGCCATCGCGGGCATTTCATCGGGCAGTGGCGCGGATTCGACCGCGGCTCGCACCGCGGCCAATCCGCGCTGGCGCATCGGTGGGACCGCTCCGAAGGACGCCACTCGCGCGGCGGCGTCGGGATCGAGTGCCGGCGTCACCTCAGCACCGGAGGTCGTTGTGCAGCAAGCACATTCGCGCGATCTGCCATGGCCAATGCGACGGTTTGCTGGACATCAAGGCCGCGGCAATGGATCCGCTTGCGGCCGCTGAGACGTTATTCGAGCAGGCCGCCGAGGGAAGGTTCTATCTAGTCACCCAGCAAACCGTCGCATTGGCCATGGCAGATCGCGCGAATGTGCTTGCTGCACAACGACCTCCGGTGCTGAGGTGGC
>NZ_MBEM01000046.1:0-989 GCF_001954045.1 Mycobacterium sp. SP-6446
TGGCCTACAGCAAGTTCGACCCGGCCACCGGAGATTGCGTGCTCGTCGTGGTGACCCTCAATGCGTTCGGGCCCGAAGAGGCCACGTTGTGGTTAGACATGGCCGCATTGGGTATGGAACCGTACGAACGGTTTTGGGTGCGCGACGAGATAACCGGTCAAGAATTCCAATGGGGGCAAGCGAACTACATTCGTATCGACCCCGCTGAGGCGGTCGCACACATCATCAACATGCCGCTCATACCGTACGAATCCCGAATCACGTTGCTACGCAGGAGGTGAGCGGACGTGAGCCGAGCTGACCAACTAGCCGGGGCGCACCTAGCGCCTGACCCCGCCGATCTGACGCGCCTAGTGTCGGGGGCGCACTACAATCCGCACGGCATCCTGGGCGCGCACGAGTACGGCGACCACACCGTCATCCGGGCGTTCCGTCCGCACGCGGCCGAAGTCGTCGCGATCGTCGGCGACGACCGGTTCCCGATGCGCCATATCGATTCGGGTCTGTTCGCCGTTGCGCTGCCGTTCGTCGACCTGATCGACTACCGACTGCAGATCAGCTACGAAGGTTCCGCCCCGTACACGGTCGCCGACGCCTACCGATTCCTGCCCACCCTGGGCGAAATCGACCTGCATCTGTTCGCCGAAGGCCGACACGAGCGGCTCTGGGAAGTGCTTGGCGCCCACCCCCGCTCGTTCACCACGGCCGACGGTGTCGTCAACGGGGTGTCGTTCGCCGTGTGGGCGCCCAACGCCAAGGGCGTCAGCCTGATCGGCGAGTTCAACGGCTGGACCGGCACCGACGCCCCCATGCGGGTGCTGGGCTCGTCCGGAGTATGGGAGCTGTTCTGGCCGGGGTTCCCCGTCGACGGGTTGTACAAGTTCCGCGTGTACGGCGCCGACGGCGTCGTCACCGAGCGAGCCGATCCGTTCGCTTTCGCCACCGAGGTGCCGCCGCACACCGCATCGCGTGTGACGGTCAGCCAGTAC
>NZ_MBEM01000047.1:0-626 GCF_001954045.1 Mycobacterium sp. SP-6446
CGCCCAGCGCATCGGGCTCTCGGCGACCGTGCGTCCGCCCGAGGAACTCGCCCGGTTCCTGTCCGGCCAGGCGCCGACGACCATCGTGGCCCCGCCGTCGGCCAAGACCGTCGAGCTGACCGTGCAAGTGCCGGTGCCCGACATGGCCAACCTGGCGAACAACACCATCTGGCCGGACGTCGAAGCGCGGCTCGTCGACCTGATCGAATCGCACGGTTCGACCATCGTGTTCGCCAACTCGCGGCGGCTGGCCGAGCGACTGACCGCACGGCTCAACGAGATTCACGCCGAGCGCAGCGGTGTTGCCCTGCCCGGGCAGGGCAACACCGCTGCGCTCGGCGTGAATCTCGTTGAGCCGTGCGGTCAGTCGCTCGGCCAGCCGCCGCGAGTTGGCGAACACGATGGTCGAACCGTGCGATTCGATCAGGTCGACGAGCCGCGCTTCGACGTCCGGCCAGATGGTGTTGTTCGCCAGGTTGGCCATGTCGGGCACCGGCACTTGCACGGTCAGCTCGACGGTCTTGGCCGACGGCGGGGCCACGATGGTCGTCGGCGCCTGGCCGGACAGGAACCGGGCGAGTTCCTCGGGCGGACGCACGGTCGCCGAGAGCCCGATGCGCTGGGCG
>NZ_MBEM01000048.1:0-574 GCF_001954045.1 Mycobacterium sp. SP-6446
GACTCGACGAATTCAACCAGGTCGGGCGCGACGGCCACGTGTACGTCGTGCCCGCGGCGCAGCAGTTCACGGCCGACTGCGACGCAGGGCTCCACATCGCCACGCGTTCCATAGCTCGCCAGCACACACTTCATCGCGGGTCTGTCGGCATGGAATCTCTTCTCAATCTGCAGCGAAGTGTGCTGTGTCGGTGGCGCTGGGCAGCTAACGGCTAACTCACGGCGGTTCGTTGTAGTGCGAGACGTGACTATAACTTAGAAGCACTGGACCCCAGACTGTTCAGACGCTGCCGATGCCGCTGGCCACCAGCGAGACCCCAGCCACCGCGAACATGGCGATCAGGATTTTTCGGCGGTGGCGCAGCGCCCAGTCGTGGAGGCTTTGCAGCACCGCTTCGGTTTTCGCCGGCACGGCCAAATAGCTGAGCAGCGTGATCTCGACGATCGCGAGGACGCCGATGACGAAGGTGATGGCGGCGCTGATCTGCGTGCCGATCGCGGCTCCCGAGGCCACGATGATCGCGAGCAACAACAGACCGGCGTCGGGTTCCACCCCGCCGAGTGCCAGGCCGATC
>NZ_MBEM01000049.1:0-15160 GCF_001954045.1 Mycobacterium sp. SP-6446
GCAGAAGCCCTTGCCGTTGGCCTTGAGGATCAGCACCTTGATGTCGTAGTCGCGGTCGGCGTCCAGCAGTGCCGCGTCGACCTCTTCGGCCAGCTTCTGGTCCTGGGCGTTGGCCTTCTCGGGCCAGTTCAGCGTGACCCGTGCGATGGGGCCTTCCTTTTCGTAGATGATTCTCTCGCGGGTCTCATTGAGGTCCATGTGTGTGCGTACCTTTCGCTTTGCCGATTATGAAGTAATGACGCCGATTTCGGCGCCGATGTCGTAGGTGGTGCCGAGCTGGCCCGTCCACTGCACGGTGCCCGACGCCCCGGCTTCGATTTCCTGTTCCACCTTTTCGGTGGCGATCACGTAGATCGGGGTGCCCTCTTCGACATGCTCGCCAGCATCGACCAGGAAGTCGGTCAGCTCGGCTTCCGAGACGGCCACCGACACTCGTGGGATGCGAATGACGAAGTCAGCCACGCGCTTCCGCCCTGTCCAGGGTTCGCTGCGCGGCCGCGACGATCCGGGCCGGCGACGGGTACACCTGCGCCTCGAGCGCGGCCGCGGCGGGGTTGGGGACGAACCTGGCGCCGACCCGCTCGACGGGCGCCGCCAGCTCGCCGAACAGCTCCGATTGCAGAATCGCGGCGATTTCCGCTCCCGGCCCGGCGAATTGCACTGCGTCGTGGACGATTACGGCTCGCCGGGTGCGGCGGGCGGAATCGACGATCGTCTCGACGTCGAGGGGAAGGAGGGTGCGCAGGTCGACGACCTCCGCGCTGACGCCCTGACCGTCGAGCGTGTCCGCCGCCGCCAGCGCGTCGTGCACGGCGCGCCCGTAGGCGATCAGACTCACATCGGAGCCCGGTCGCTTGATGTCGGCCTGGCCGAGCGGAATCGAGAACCCGGGCTCGACGGGAACGGGCCCCTTCTTGCCCTGCAGACGGATCGTCTCGACGAACAGGCAGGGGTCCTCGTCGAAGATCGCCGAGGTCAGCAGGCCCTTGCCGTCGCGGGGGGTGGAGGGCACGATCACCTTCATCCCGGGGATGTGCATGAACCACGCCTCCAGGCTCTGGGAATGCGTGGCACCGGTGGCCAGTCCCGCGTACACCTGGGTGCGGATGGTGATCGGCGCGGTCGTGCGCCCTCCGGTCATGAATCGCAGTTTCGCGGCATTGTTGATCAGCTGGTCTGCAGCGATGCCGATGAAGTCCATGATCATGATCTCGGCCACCGGCAGCAGCCCGTCCATGGCGGCGCCGATCGCCGCGCCGACGATCGCGGCTTCCGAGATCGGTGTGTCCAGGACCCGGTCGTGGCCGTACTTCGTCGACAGCCCGGCGGTCGGGCCCGACGCCCCGGGATCGGCAATGTCCTCGCCCAGCAAGAAGACTCGGTCATCGGTCGCCAGCGCCTCGTCCAGCGCGAGGTTGAGCGCCTCGCGCATGGTCATCTCTTTGTCGTCCATGTCCTTACACCGGGAACTTGATCGGGGTTGCGTAGACGTCCTGGTCGAGTTCGTCGCTCGACGGGGGTTCCGCGCCCATAACGGTTTTCAACGCCGCCTCCACGGTCGCGAGGGCCCCGGTGTCGATGCGGTCGAGCTCGTCCTCGGTGCAGATGCCGGCCTCGGCGAGGTGCCCGCGGAACCGCGGCACCGGGTCGGCCGCCATCGCCTCCGTCAGCTGCTCCTTGGGGATGTACGGCATCCGATCGCCGAAGTAGTGGCCACGGAAGCGGAACGTCACGCACTCGATGAAGGTGGGGCCGGCGCCGTCGCGCGCCCGGCGCAGCGCGTCGTCAAGCGCGGACTTCACGGCGAGCGGGTCGTTGCCGTCCACCCGGATGCCCGGCATGCCGTAACCGGCGGCCCGATCGGCGACCCGTTCGAGCTTCATGGTGTCTGTGGTCGGTGTCATCTCGGCGTACTGGTTGTTCTGGCACACGAAGACCATCGGTAGATCCCACAACGCGGCCATGTTCGCCGCCTCGTGAAACGAGCCGGTGTTGGTGGCGCCGTCGCCGAAGCTGACCACCGTGACGCGGTCGATGCCCTTGCGCTGGGCGGCCATCGCCAGGCCCACGGCCACCGGCGGCCCGGCTCCGACGATCCCGGTCGAAAGCATCACGCCTTTGTCGGGTTTGGCGATGTGCATGGTGCCGCCCTTGCCGCGGCCGGCGCCGACCGTGCGTCCCATCATCTCGCCGTAGATCTCCTCGAGCGGGACCCCCTTGCCGATGAGGTCGTGCAGCCCCCGGTACGTGGTCACCAGCTGGTCGTCATCTCGCAGCGAGACGCCCATCGCTGCGGCGATCGCCTCCTGGCCGCGCGAGGGCCAATACACGCACATGAACTCTCCGGTGCCGATGCCCTTGGACAGTCGGTCATCGGCCGCCTTCATCAGGACCATGAGCGCGTAGATGTCACGCTGTACGTCTGGGGGGTGAGCGTCGGTCATCGCGTAGTTCCGCTGCGGTGCAGTCCGATTGGTGCCACTGCCGTCACGCACCCGACCAAGGCTTCACCTTCAGGAAGCCGCCGCCGTCCACCCGCAGCTGCTGGCCGGTGATGTAGCGTGCCGCGTCGGAGGCGAGGAACACCACCGCCTCGCTGATGTCCTCGGGTTCGACATAGGGGATCGGCATCGCTTGCACCACGGGGAAAACCGGTTCGGCGTCCTCGCGCGTCGGTTCTTTCAAGTCGGGCCGGAAGGCCCGGTACATCGGCGCGCTGTGCAACATGTCGGTATTGACATTCGTCGGGTGCACGGCGTTCATCCGGATCGAGAACTTCGCCAGCGCCAGGGCGAAGTCGTTGACGTAATGTGCGGCAGCGAGTTTGGCGAATGCATACCCAGCCCCACCGGGGCCGCCGTCGATCCCCGTGGTGTTCATCGACGACATGAATGCCGCGTTGGACCCGATCACGATGATCGACGCCCCGGCCTGCAGATGTTTGAGGCTCGCGTGCACCAGGTTGAGCACACCGAGCAGGTCCACGTCCACCGCGTCGGCGAAGGCCTGTGGCGGTAGCCCCGCGGTGAGCGGACAGATGCCGGCGTTGGCGACCACGATGTCGAGATGCCCGAACTCCGCGACACCTTCGTCGATCGCCGTGGCCAGCGCCACCCGGTCGCGAACATCGGCAATCGCGGTGAACGCGCGCTGACCCTCCTTCTCGACCAGGCGCGCCGTCTCTTCCAGATCCTCCGGCCGCGCCAGCGGGTACTCGTTGGTGTCGATGTCCGCGCACAGATCCACCGCAATGATGTCCGCGCCCTCCGCGGCCAGCATCCGCGCATGCGACCGCCCCTGACCGCGCGCGGCGCCACTGATCACGGCCACCTTGCCCGTTACCCTGCCCATCGCCCGTCCTTCGTCCCCGCGCTTATGTCAGCGACCCACGTTGGGGCCCAAAGCCGTTCGGATCGGGTCAATGGTCGGCTCCATCGCATCTCTTCCACGTAAAACTGCGCGTGGCTGCAGCCGGGCTCTCAGTATCCCTTAGAGTAGCTAGAATATCTAAAATAGCAAGAAATGGTGGCGGCTGAGGGGATCGGCGATGTCAGGCGTGCTGAGTGGGGTCCGGGTCGTCGAATTGGCCTCGTGGACGTACGTGCCGTCGGCCGGTGCCGCTCTGGCGGATTGGGGCGCCGACGTGATCAAGGTGGAAGGCGTCGCGTCCGGGGATCCGGGACGGGCGCTGGTGGTCGGTGGTTTCACCCGCGAAGCCGCCCGCCCGGACGCCGACTTCATCCTCGAGTTGGGCAACCGCGGCAAGCGCAGCATCGCCATCGACGTCAAATCCGAAACCGGCCGGGATCTCTTCGGTCGGCTGTTGGCCAGTGCGGATGTCTTCCTGACCAATTGGCTGCCGGCGGCGCTCGAACGGGCCCGGCTCACCGTCGAGGACATCCGGGCGTTCAACCCGAAGATCATCATCGCGCGGGGGACCGGCCTCGGGGTGCGCGGCCCGGACCGGGATCGCGGCGGTTTCGACGCCGCCACCTATCTGGCGCGGGGCGGGGTCGCCTACACATTGACGCCGTTCGGGTCCGAAACGCCCGCCGTCCAGGGCCCCGGTTTCGGGGATCTGCAGGGCGGGGCAACCCTGGCCGGGGGCGTGTGCGCCGCGTTGTTCCACCGGGAGCGCACCGGTGAGCCGACGATCGTCGACTCGTCGCTGCTGGCCCAGGCGATGTGGGCCATCGCCCCGGCGATTTGCGCGGCCGATTTCTTCGACATCGACGGCATTCCGGGTGCGCCGCCGGGGCTGGCCATCAATCCGCTCGTGAATAGGTACAAGACCAAGGACGGCAGATGGATCCAGCTTGTCTTCCTGCAGCCCGACAAATTCTGGGCCGGATTCTGCGAGCGAATCGGTCTGCCGGAGCTGGCCACCGACGAGCGCTTCGTGCCGTCGAGCAATCTGATCGCCAATGCGGCCGCGGCGACCGAGATCGTGGCCGAGACGTTCGCCGCCCATGACCTCGCGCACTGGCAGAAGGTGCTGGCCGACGAGCCAGGGGTGTGGGCCGCGCTGGCCACGCCGCGGGAGACCCTCAACGACCCACAAGTCGAACCCAACGGATACGTGGTGACCAACGTCGACGACCACGGCGAGAAATACCGGATCGTCGCGGCACCCGTCCAATTCGACGAAACGCCGCCGGGGCCGGCGCGTGCTCCAGAGCATGGACAGCACACCGAGGAGATTCTGCTCGAGCTCGACGTCGACTGGGACGACATCGCCAAGGCCAAGGACCTCAGAGCCATTCTGTGAGGCGGCGGCCGCCCCTTGATTTTGATACCCCATGGGGTATAGTGGCGGTTGCTGATATACCCCATGGGGTACCTGTGGGGTAGCGCAACGAAACGGAGGATCCAGTGGTCGGCGATCGGGACAGCGTCACGGCGGTGCTGAACCGCCTACGGCGCGCTCAGGGCCAACTTGCCGGTGTGATCTCGATGATCGAGCAGGGCCGCGATTGCAAGGACGTCGTTACCCAGCTCGCCGCGGTGTCCCGAGCCCTCGACCGGGCCGGGTTCAAGATCGTGGCAACCGGGTTGAAGGACTGTGTCGCGGGAACCACCGTCGACGGCGCGGCGCCCATGAGCGAAGCCGAGCTGGAGAAGCTGTTCCTGGCGCTCGCCTGAGGCGCGCGCGGGCAGCTTCCGGACAGGAAGGAAAATCGATGGACATCGCGATCTCAACACCGCTGCGCGCCTCTTTCGAAGACGCGGTCGCGCGAACTCGTGAGGCGCTCGCGGAGCAAGGGTTTGGCGTATTGACCGAGATCGACATGAAGGCAACGCTGAAAGCCAAACTCGGCGAGGACATGGAAAACTACCTGATCCTCGGCGCCTGCAACCCGCCGTTGGCGCATCGGGCAGTGGAGGCGAATAGGCAGATAGGGCTGCTGCTTCCGTGCAACGTCGTCGTGCGCGCGGACCCCGATGATGCGGACACGGTGCTCGTCGAAGCGATGAACCCTGGGCTGCTGGTGGAGGTTACCGGTGAGCCGGAGCTGCGTCCCGTCGCCGAAGAGGTTACGGACAGGCTGCGAGCGGCGATCGACTCGTTGAAACACGATCAGCCGGTCGGCTGATAGGCTCACGCGAATCATGTTCTGCGCCCGCGCCTTTGGCATCTGATCGATCTCAACACGATCACAACCGCGTATCGATGTAGGCGCCGGTCTGGCACAACCACGTCGATCCACAAATCATTGCACAGGGCACCTTTGAAGGATCGGGTCGCGAGTTGCGGGGACTCGCAAGGGATCCTGGCTCCACTGAGTAGTGGATTTCGTCAAGGCGTCAACAGGAGGTATCCGCAGCATGATGGCGAACTGGGTCCCGGCCCAGACTACGTGTGGCCCGAACTCCGGTCGCATTCTCGATACCGCGCGGGGCATTCTCATCGGACTCCGTCGGTGCCGCTCCGACGCGGCTTTCGACGAATTGCACAGCGCGGCACTGCGTCACCGTGTGCCGGTGTTTGCGATGGCGTGGGCGCTGGTCCACCTGGCCGGTGATGGCGAGAAGACGACCAGCTTCACCGATGCGCAGTCCGCGGCCCGTCGCGAATGGGGACCGCTATTCACCGAGTCGGCTGCGGTGATGAGTTGAGGGGCGATGAGGAACTTGGCACGGCCGGGGTCCCGGGGGGTACCGCGGCCGTTGCCAACTCTCATCGAGCGAGTCAAAAGCCCTCGGAGCGTGATGTTTTCCCGCTGCGGCTGCATTGGCCCACGCGATCGCGGCGCACCAGGCACTACCGTAAGAGCGCGATAGTTTCTTCCGTCACCGACGATGGCACGGTGAACTTTCTCCGGTGACGCTTGCCAGCCGGCGTCGTGGCGCGGTCAACGCGTCCACGCCGGCGCGCCGGCCGCCGCGCGCAGCGCGTCGACAATGCGCTGCTCCTTCTCGAGGAAGCGCTCGGTGGGTGCCGGCACGGATATTGCAACCACGGTGTCACCCACCGCCCGTCGTGCGATCGCGGCCGCGGAAATGCCGGGGGTATGTTCCCCGCGATCGAAAGCGATTCCGGTGCGGCGGATCTCGGCGATCTCGCGGCGCAACCCTTCGGCGACCGTCGGGTCAAACCGGGAGATAAGGCCGTCGGCGTCGGCGTCATGGAGGGCCGCGAGGGCCGCCTTTCCGTTTGCGGTGACGTCTAACGGGAATCGGAGGCCAACGGCCGAAACGGCCCGCAGGCGGTGTGACGATTCGATCTGGTCGACGAACCACATGCGCTGGCCACGCAGTATCGACAGGTCGACGGTCTCGCCGTCGGTGGCGCGCGATACTCGCTCAATGGTCGGACGGAAGATCGCCGCGACGCGCTCACCGGCGCCGCCGCCGAATCCCAGCACGCGCTCGCCCAGCGCGAAACGGCCGTGCGAATCGACACTGGCCAGTCCGACCTCGACGAGGCCCACCAGCAATCGGCGGGCGGTCGACTTGGCCAGCCCGAGTCGCTCACTGAGGTCGACGAGGCGCAGGCGCCCGGGCTCGGCGGCGATCTCATCCAGCGCTGCGGCGGCCCGACGCAGCACCTGGATGCCCTCGTCACGATTCGTCTGAGATTTCAGTTCCATGCGCGGCACCACCCCACTATAGTGTTCCGCATTACGGATCGTAAAGAACCGTATTGTGGATCAAAGGAGCTCCCGATGAGTGCGCTACCTGCAGGTCGGCACTATTTCCGCGGCGACGACGCGTATGAAGCCGCTCGCCGCGGCACCGTGTGGAACCAACGTGTCCCCGAGCGCTATCCGGAAGTGATCGTCGTGGCAGCCGGCGTCGACGACGTCGTCGGCGCGCTGCGCTACGCCCGGGCCAACGGCCTCAAGGTCAGCATCCGGTCGGGCGGGCACAGCTGGGCGGCCAACCATCTCCGTGACGGCTCCCTGCTGCTCGACATGAAGGGCGTCGACCACGCGACGATCGACGCCGACAAGGCCACCGCCGTCGTCGGACCGGGGAAGGGCGGCAGCGTGCTCATGAGCGAGCTGGAGGCCCAGAATCTGTTCTTTCCCGCCGGCCACTGCAAGGGTGTCTGCGTCGGCGGCTATCTGCTTCAGGGCGGCTACGGCTGGAACAGCCGCGTCTGGGGTTTGGCGTGCGAGAACGTGATTGGACTCGACGTGGTCACCGCGGGCGGCGAACAGATCCACTGCGACGCGGAAAACCATCCCGATCTGTACTGGGCCGCACGCGGGGCCGGTCCGGGCTTCTTCGGAGTGGTTACCTCCTTTTATCTCAAGCTCTTCCCGCGTCCGGCCGCCTGCGGTACGAGCGTGTACGTCTACCCGATCGAGCTGGCAGACGAGATCTACACCTGGGCTCGCAACGTCAGCGCCGAGGTCGACCGACGCGTCGAAATGCAAATCGTCGCAAGCAAAAGCGTCCCGAGCATGAACCTGGACGGCCCGGCCATCACCTTCGCCTCCCCGGCGTTCGCCGATTCCGAAAAGGAAGCGGAGGAGGCGCTGGCGATCTTCGGCACCGTCCCGGTTGTCGACAAAGCTCTGATCAAAGTTCCCTACCTGCCAACCGATATGCCCACCTGGTACGACGCCGTGATGAGCAACTACCTGTCCGACCATCGCTACACCGCGGACAACATGTGGACATCGGCCTCCGCCGAAGACCTGCTGCCCGGAATTCGCAACATCATCGACACAATCCCGGACCACCCGTCGCACTTCTTGTGGCTGAACTGGGGCCGTCACCACAGCGCCCGGACATGGCCTACAGCATCGAAGACGAGGTGTATCTGGCCCTCTACGGAGCCTGGAAGAACGAATCCGACGACGAGAAGTACGGCGACTGGGCGCGATCCAACATGGCGGCGATGTCGCACTTGGCCACCGGAATTCAGCTCGCCGACGAAAACCTCGGCCAGCGGCCGGCCCGGTTCGCCAGCGACGACGCCATGGTTCGCCTGGACAAGGTGCGCGCCGCCTACGACCCCGACGGATTGTTCAACAGCTGGATGGGACGAGTCTGATGGCCGGCGAACTCTACCTCGGCTATCGCGGCGACGACGCCCGGACGCCGTTCGGCAAGTTCTTCAAGCCCGAGATGGCAAGGCTGCCATCGCATGTCGTCGAGGCGTTACATCATGGTCCGCAGGCCGGGCCCGCGCTGCTGGCGTTCGAGTCCGCGGCGAGCCTCGCCGATGAGGGGTACCAGCAGACGGAGAACGGCTACGGCGTGCTCGACGACGGGAGCATGCAGGTGTCCGTGCGCACCGACATGCCCGGTGTCACGCCCGCGATGTGGGCGTGGTGGTTCGGTTGGCACGGCAGCGACACCCGTCGATACAAACTCTGGCATCCACGTGCGCACCTGTCGGCACGATGGAAAGACGGCGACGACGCCGGCCGTACGGGCGCGCAGCGCTACATCGGGCGTTGGTCGATGATCAGCGAGTACATCGGCTCGGCAAGGCTCAATGCCGCAATTCAATTCGTCACGCCGACGACCATGGGCCTGCCCGCAGATAACGACGATGCGGTGGCGATCTGTGCCCGGTTGGGGTCCGGCGACGCCCCGGTGGACGCGGGCTGGTTCGTCCATCAGATCCGCGCGACCCAGGGCGGGGCGGAAATGCGATCACGGTTCTGGATGGGCGGGCCGCACATCGCCGTGCGCAACGCTCCCGGCGTGGCGTCGCGTGCCGTCCGTCCCCTCGCGTCACGGGTGCTCGGCAACTCGGCGTCCTACGCTCGCAATCTGATGGTGCATTGCGCCCAGGAGATGAATCACCTGGCGGGTTTCCTACCCGATCTGTACGACGCCTTCGGCAACGATTGAACCGGGCTCAGGTGAATGCCGGCGCGACGAACCGTTGCACCAGTTGGTATTCCGTCTCGTGGCCGTCGGCTAGCCGCCGGTCATTCCGCGGGCGGCAGTTCGCGCGGGCCTTCGGGCGCACGGAGCCGACGGGGTCCGCTTCGCTCCACCAACTGCCGCTCGCGGTCGCGCTCCGCGAGTGACAAACCCTCCGCGTCGCCACCGGGTAGCGGCCGCGATGAGTGCGGCTCATGACGTACCTCATCGTGGGCGCGGCCTTCGCGCGACGACTGAATGCGGCCTCGGGACCGCTCGTCGGCGGGCTGCCGGTCCGCGGGGTCCGAACTCTCGGAGTCGACCGTGATCTTGCGAGTCCGCTTGAGCGAGAACGTGATCTCCTCGACCTCTTCGAATACCTGGCGGGCAGTACGCAGCGGCTGGGTGGTGTTGTCGATCACCCGCGCAACGAACGGCGGCACCAGCGGGCGAATCCAGCGCGCCGCGGCCTTCGTCGCGTCCGGAATCGACGGAATCAACGGCGTGGCGCGCTCATCGTGGGCATCGACCTCGCCTTCTGGTTCGATCTTCGCCGGCAATTGGGTGAGTGCTCGGCTGGCCGCCTCCGCTTCCGCGGCGATTGGCAGGTACATGTCTTCCTCCACTGGCTCGAACGTACGCTGCGCCGACGCGCGCAGGGGTGCCTCGAGGGCCTGCGCGACCCGGCGGCGCTGCTGTTCGCGGTCGATTTCCGCCTGCGCCTCGACGGCGAGGCGGGCCTGGGTGAGTTGGTGCTCGGCCCACAGGATTTCGGCCTCGCGGCGAACCTCGGCCCGCTTGACCGCGATCGCGGTATCCGCCTCGAGTTCGGCGCGTTCGCGCTCCGCGCGCGCCGAGGCATGCCGATCCTGAGTCGTCTCGCCACGCCAGAGCCGCAGGATCAGCGGCAGCAGGTAGATCAGCACGAAGAACGCGCTCGTCAGCAGCCGCAGCATCAGTGCCCCGGTGCTGGCGAACGTGAGGTCGTTCATTGCGACCCACCGTGCGCCGAGCCCTCGGCCGGCGCCCGCGACCACGTGTTGGCGTGCCTCGGTCAGCGCCTGTTCCTGGCGGGAGGCCTTGGCGTCCAGCTCCGGAGCCTGTCGGTCGCGACCCGCCAGCGCGGTGTCCAGCTCACGCTGCGCATCGGCGAGAAGCTGGTTGGCTGTTCGTGTCTCAGGCCCGGCGCCGGGGACTCCCGTGATTCGCGTCTGTGGGCACGCGGGCGTGGGGTTGTATTCGCAGCGCGCGATCACCAAGGCCTGGTCCTGATGCAGGCGGGCCTGTTCGACCGCGTTGTCGAGCGCAGTGCGCGCATCCCGCGTCTGTCGAAGCGATGCCGACGCTTGCGCGACCGCGGGCGACGAGTCGGCGCCGCGCAAGGCCCGCTCGTCGAGGCGATGCTCGATCGAGGCGGAGAACACCACCAACGCGGCGAGTTCGCCGACGACCACGCCGACCGCCATCGCGACGGCTGCGCGGCCGGCAATGCCTGGCCGGCCGGCGTCGGGCCCGCTGGCGGTGCCCCGCGTCACCGCGCCGACCAGCAAGCCGAATAAGAGCGTCAGCGGCACGATGGCAAGCACCGGCCAGCTCGCCGACTCCGAAACGGCCAAGGTCGCCACCAGCCAGGCCAGCGCGGACCCGAACAGGACGACGGCGCCGGCGACGGCATGGGTGGACCGCTCGTGACGTTCGCCGAGTTCGTGCCAGTGTCCACCGCCAAGCCAGGTGAACAGTGCCCCGAGCGGGGACGTGGCCGAGCGCGACTCGGTAGCTTCGTGGGCGCTCATAAGACTGAAAAACACCTCCAAGTCCTCCAGGGTCCCAGGCCGTCGGCCGACACACCGAATCGAAGCGACCGGGTGTGGTGTTGTTCACAACGGGATCAGGGCATCCGGACCGAAATTCCTGCGACGCGAGCAGATCAGCGGCCGTTTCGGCAGGTGACATGAGACGGTATAGGCCTATGCAGAACCACGATTATGTCACCTACGAAGAGTTCGGCCGCAGGTTCTTCGAGGTCGCCGTGACCCCCGAGCGCGTCGCCAACGCGTTTGCCGACATCGCGGGCAGTGAGTTCGCCATGGAGCCGATTGCGCAGGGGCCGGGCGGCATCGCCAAGGTCAGCGCCAACGTAAAAATCCACGACCCGCGAGTCACGCGCCGGCTGGGTGACAGCATCACGTTCGTCATACACATCCCGCTCTCGATCGATCTCCTCCTCGACTTGCGGCTCGACAAGCAGCGGTTTGTGGTCTCCGGAGACATCGCGTTGCGTGCCACGGCACGGGCCGCCGAGCCGCTGCTCCTGATCGTCGACGTCGCGAAGCCGCGGCCGTCCGATATCACCGTCAACGTGTCGTCCAAATCTTTTCGGGGCGAGATATTGCGCATCCTTGCCGGGGTTGACGGCGAGATTCGGCGTTTCATCGCGATGTACGTCGCCGAAGAAATCGACAAGCCTCAGTCCCAAGCCGCGCAAGTCATCGATGTCGCCCGCCAGCTGAACGAGTCCTGGCCCTAACGTCTACCGTCCGACGAGCGATTCGCGCTCGGCTTGCCGTATCCGCCTGCGGTCCATGGCAAGCCAATCCAGGCCGGCGCCCAGGGCCAGCAGGCCCACGATTGCCGCGTCGACGCCGGCGTTGACATGACCCAAAGCAAAATTGGCCACGCATACCACCAACGCAAGCACCGCGGCCGCAACGGCGACTCGCCCTGTCGTAAGGCCATGCCCGGAAAGCTCGCGCGAGACGTGCCTCATCGGCTCCTCCTCTGCTGTCTGACGTCACGCAGCTGGCCCGGGCAGCTCCTTTTCACGAGCTACCCGAAAAAGCTTCCCGCCAAACGACTTCGGAATGCCGGCGCCGTTGTGCCCTAGAGCGTCTGGTGACGCCCGAAATACTTGTGGTCTTCGCTGTAGCCGCCATAACCACTACCGATGTCGGAGTAGTCGGCGACGAACTCGATGCCCTTGATCCACTTCACCAGCTTGAAGCCGTGCTGCAATTCGTTGCGCAACCGCAGCGGTTTGCCGTGCATGTAGGGGAGCGGTTGGTCGTTCATGTTGTAGGCCAGCATCGTCATGTGGTGATCCATCTGGCCGATGTGATGGGCGTTGTAGTATATGCCGCCGGTGGCTCCGAGGCCCATCGAATAGAACACCACCCATTTGGCCTCGGGCAGCGGCTTGACGATGTCCATGATGGTCCGCATCTGGACGCCGCCCCACTTCGCCACGCCGGACCAGGCCTGGATGCAGAAGTGCTGGCTGATCTGGTCGTGATAGGGCAGTGCCTTCAAGTCGTCGAGCGAGAACTCGGTCGGGCGCTCGACGAGGCCATAAACCTTCAGTCGCCAATCACGAAAGTCGTTGGCCTCCAACTCTTTGTACTCGACGGTCTCGGGCAGGCGGCCATTGCGCCAGTGGTGCGGCGAGATGTCTTCTTCGGTGAAAGCACCGGGCTTGGGGTCAAGCTGCTCCAGTATCCGTTGGAACGGGCCGACGAGCGCGTAACCGACCCGCTGGACGACGCGTGGGTGCTTGATGGTGAACGGGGTGGCCCACACCCAGGCGATGGCGGTCACCACCATCGCCGCGGCGAAGATCCAGAAACCCATCCAGCTGTTGTCGTCGCGGGCGGCGAACATGTGGTTGAGGTTCTTCAGCGCGCTGGTCGCGAACACCAGTGTCACGTGCACGACGATGAAGAAGAGGAAATACACCAGCACCAGGAAGTGCAGCGATCGCGCGTGTTGAATGCTCAGTCGCTTGCTGAGCCAGTGCACGCGCTGCGACAGCGCCGGTGACATCCCCAGGCCGGTGATCAGCGCGGCCGGGGCGGCGATGAAGACGGTGGTGAAGTACGCCAACACCTGCAGGCCGTTGTAGGCGACCCATCCGTTGTCGGCCGGCCAGTGCTCCACCGACAGGTACTGGATTGCGACCGACACCGCGTTGGGGAAGACGTCCCAGCTGGTCGGCACGATGTGGCGCCACTGGCCCGTGGTGAACAGCAGCACGTAGAAGACCGCGCCGTTGAGCAACCACAGCACGTCGATTCCGAGGTGCCACCAGCGGGCCAACCCGATCGAGTGGCGGAAGCCGGGCAGCCCGAACTGCGGCGGCAACGCGACGGTGTCGGCGTTGGCGGTCCACAGCTCGTCGTCGGGTACCGGCGGGCCGACCCGCAGCCACTCATCCTTGCCGGGGGTGGCGTTGCGGCTGAAATAGAGCCGCGGATGGTCACAGAGAATCTGGATGCCGGTCCGGATGATGAACATCATCATGAACAGGTTGAAGAAGTGGGTCCAGCCAAGCCACGCGGGCACGCCGGGCGTCTTGGCGGGGATGTCGGCGCCGGGGTAGCGCTGGATGAACGCGTGCACCGCCGGCATGTTGTACAGCCCCTTGCCGATCGCGACCGCCGCTACCAGCAGGGCGAAGCCGATGGGGATCAGCCACATGAGGTTGAACCACTTGTCGCGGCCGACGCGCAGCTTCGGAGCGGTGGCCCGCCGGGTGAGGTCGAATCCGCCTCCGTAGGCCTCGACGTCGATGGTGTCTTCGGCGGTATGAATCTCGTTGCGGTAGTCCGGGATTGACGTCAGCGGCGTGCCCACCGCCAGTGTCGATACAGAGCCGTCGTGTGCTGCCCGATGATCGGTATTCGTCACGCGGCAGAAATTACCCCATAGCGCTTGTACGAATCCGCCTCGATCGGGACGAAACAGACCCGCCCGGCCCTTGCGGCCGTCGGCAATAGTTGCTGGGGGGCAAAATCCGCCTGGGCACGGGACAGCGTCTCCGCAACTACCCAGAAACTGCGCTATTTTCGCCGCAAACGCGGTTTCTTGGGGTGCCCTGTGAGTTTGGGCAAAGTCTTCTGCCAGGCGGCCTAGGCCGAGTCGTGCGGCCGCAATCGGCGCACCGGCCGGGTTTCGATGGCGTTGATCGTCAACGCCCTGCGGCCGATGCGCCAACCCGCGTCGGTCAACTCATAATCGTCGTCGTAGCGCAGATGCCAGACCACGTCGACAACCTCGTCGGGGCGTTGGGTCCAGTGATGCGCGATGCAGGCGATGCGGCCCCGCGCGCGGCCGGGTTGGGCGATCTCGTCGTACACCTCGCCGACGATCGCGTGCTCGGTACGCGCAACCGCGCCGACCGCGCCCACTGCCGCGGCGATCGCCCGGGGACCCCGGTGCAAATGTATCGGCTCCAGCGCGGACGGGGGGTCCGGCACCGCCAGCTCGCCGTTGGTGGTGAAAAGTTCGGCGACAGAGTCGAATTGACGATCATCCACGCCCGCGGCGTACCGGTGCACCAGGTCGCTGAGGCCGGCCCGGTCGCCGGCTGAAAGGGTCATGACGGGATCAGGGACAGCCGTTGCGCGCAATCCGACAGGATGTCTTGGGCCTCTTCGATATTGGAAGTCGGCGGCATCGACAGCACGATCCGGTCGGCGCCCTGATCGATCAGGCTGCCGGCGCGGTCGGCGTCGATCTTGGTGACGGCGTGACCCAGCGACACTTCCAGGCCCGCCGGATCACGGCCCGCCGACGACGCTTCCTCGCGCATCAGCGCGATGAGCGCCGCCAGCTCCGGACCCGTCACGCCGAGCGGCTGAAAGCCGTCGCCGAAACGTCCCGCGCGGCGCGCGGCCGCGCGGCTGTGCCCCCCGATGTGAATCGGGAGCCGTTCGCCGGCAACGGGTTTGGGGTAGCACATGACATCGTCGAAGTCGAAGAACTCGCCGCGATGGGACACGCCGCCTGGCTGGTCGGCCCACAGCGCGCGTAACACGGCCAACTGCTCGTCGGCCCG